>NZ_VOZA01000048.1:0-19639 GCF_013420015.1 Acinetobacter sp. YH12039
CTGTGCCATCGAGTTCTCCAACCGCCAAGGCGATCAATTACACTCTGAAGCGTTGGCCAGCTTTAAGCCGCTATCTGGATGATGGCAATCTACCGATTTGCAATAACTGGGTGGAAAACCAGATGCGCCCCTGGGCGTTGGGACGTAAGAACTGGTTATTTGCAGGTTCGCTGCGCAGCGGTCAGCGAGCAGCCAATATTATGACATTAATCCAGTCAGCAAAGCTGAATGGGCTGGATCCCTATGCCTATTTAAGTGATGTGCTGAAAAGGTTGCCGACACATAAAGTGACTCAGATTGAAGAATTGCTACCACACCGCTGGAAACCTAAATCGAATTAAAAAATAGGCATGGGGTTCAGCGGACGCTTACTATTGATATTGCGATAAGCTATCAGAAAAGTAAGCGTCCGCTGAACACACCTTCTGAATTCATCCTATAAGCCTTAATTTAGTCCCCACTTAGAAACAAGTGGGGACTTAAATTTATGACTACAAATCATCAGACATCCATCGCATCTCTTGCGAAAAAACGAAGAACATACAGTCCTGAATTTAAACAGCAGATCGTTCAGGCTTGTAAAGCACCGGACGTTTCAATTGCTTCAGTCGCTTTGCAACATGGATTGAATACAAATCTTGTATCCAAATGGATTCGCTTAATTGATGCTAAGCCAGGGAGTGATCGCACACCACTACTGAATAAACCTGCATTTATTGCCTTATCTTGCTCTGCACCATTAGATCCTACTCCTACTGACATGTTAAAAGTTCAAATTACTTTACCCAACTCAAAAGCAGAAATTGGCTTGAAATGGCAAGTATCAGAAATATCTGCTTTAGCAGAATTACTCAAGGCACTTGCAACATGATCCGCATTGATGAAATCTGGTTGTCTACTCAGCCCATGGACATGCGTGCAGGAATGGATACTGCCATGGCTCAGGTGGTGAGAGCCTTTGGCTACATCAAACCGCATTGTGCTTACCTGTTCTGTAATAAACGTGGCCATCGCATGAAAGTGCTGGTACATGATGGACTGGGCATCTGGCTGTGTGTCAGGCGGCTGGAACAGGGAAAATTCCACTGGGCTAAAGTTCACCAGGGTGAAAACGTAGCTCTCAGTCCAGAACAGTTACAGGCACTCATTCAGGGTTTGCCCTCTAAAGATAACGTAACGTTAACTTTGGAGATCCAAGAAATGGCTATCTTACGCAGCAATGCTGCTTGTATCTGAATTTAAACAGCAAGCGATTGATTATGCACTATTGAGATTTATTACAATCGAAGCAGAAGACATTCTGCAAACGGCTGGTTAAGCCCAGAAGCCTTTGAACAGAAATATTTCAAGAATTTAGAGGGATTTGTTGTCCACGATACTGTCTAGGATCAGCTTGGATTAGTGACATATTCAGCTCCTACAAAATTCAATAGTAGCTGAAGATCGACTTAATGCGACAGAACCGAAATATTACCTCAAATAATTAAGGTTCGGTTACTAAGTCTGTAAAACAAACCCATTGCAGAATAGTGTTTAACTATCACTGATTTTTGTTGCTTAATACAGATTTTAACAGTGGTTACTTTTTTGGTTACTACAATGTAGAATATCACAAAAATATTTATAAAAAACATATATATAAATATTTATGTGATGCGTAATATACGCATCACATAATAATGCTTATTTTTGATATAATTAAGATAACGGGGATCATTATGCTGGTTTATAAAAACTTATGAGTCTTACGGAAACACAAGTACGAAAGTCATATCCAAAAGAAAAAATTTACTTTTTAGCTGATGATGATGGTTTAAGCTTAAAAGTCGATCCTAATGGAAAAAAGTCTTGGAGTTATCGATATTCAGTTGCAGAAACGGGTAAAAGACCACGAGTCACTCTAGGTACATATCCTGAGATGAATCTCAAAGAGGCTAGAGTGGCCAGAGACTCCTATAAGGCAACTAAATTTTCTACACAAAATTTAGTTCAGGAGAAAATTCAAACTTTTAAAGTTGTTTGTGAAGAATGGTTAGAGTTTAAAACAAATAATTCATTTAAAGATCAACCACGTGGTGGTGTAATCCAATTGGCGAATGCATGTTTAATAAATGACATTTATCCCGTTATTGGTGATATAGATTTTAGCAAAATTAAAAGAACTGATTTAGTTAAGGTAATTAAGCAGATTGAAAATAGGGGAGTTAAGGAACCTGTAAAAAAAGCGTATAGCTATTTAAATCAAATCTATGATTTTGCAGTTGCAATGGGATACTGTGATTATAATCAAGCTTATGGTCTCAATAAAATATTATTGAAAGGGAAATTAAAGAAAAATTATCCCTATTTAAAAGATGAAGAAATTTCTAATTTTATTCTTAGAATAACTCAACTAAATACAGATCCGATTATAAAAAAAGCAATCCTATTTAAATTATATACTGGAGTCAGAGGGGCAGAGTTATTGTCTGCAGAACCTCATCATTTTGATTTTGACAACAAAATTTGGAAAATACCTGCTTTACATATCAAGCAATATCGTCGAAAAGTGATAGCAGGTTATGATATTCCAGATTTTTTAGTCCCGTTATCATCGCAAGCGGTGAGCATTGTTAGATCTGCACTAGAGTGGTCACAAGGCGATCGTTATGTTTTTTCCAGCCCAAAAATTAAAGATAAGCCATTGCATTTTAACACAATAAATTCAGCCATTCGTAAGATGGGATACAAAACAAATGAGCTATCCTCACACGGTTTAAGATCAACATTCAGTACTATTTTAAATGATTCTGGCTTATTTCAAGATAGTTGGATTGAGGCTCAGCTTTCACATGTAGATAAGAATAAAACACGTGCTAGTTATAACCATGCAGATTATATTCAACAAAGAGCTGATATGATGCAGTGGTGGGGTGACTATTTAGAAAATAAATCAAAATCTAGTTTATAGGTAATTTAAATTAAACTATTTTGATTTAATAATAAATTTTAAACCAAATGCATTTAACAACTTATTTATAGAATCTAATGTTGGATTACTATCAGGTTGCTCCATTTTCTGTAAAGTCTGTGGTGCTATTTTAGTAATTTTACTCATTTCATTTAATGTTAAATGTAGTTCTTTTCTAATGTATGATGCAATCTGGTAAATTTGCCACTCAGGATTGTTATTTATATTTTCTAAGACTTGTAAGCGTTTATTCATTTGCTCGATTGCCGTCATAGGCTTATAACGTTTATCCATTAGAAAGCTCCTGAATCTGTTGGCATATATTCAATATACGATGATGACTATTTTGTAGAATCTCATCATCTATATTTATTTTTTTCATTTCATCGAGCAAATTTTCATACAGTGGCAATTGTTGAATCATTGTATGTTTAATTTCAGTTGAATCTATTCCTGTACATTCTTCTATTTGCGTTATGACAGATCCCCATATAGGCATTCCTCCATGGTCATCTTTTTCCCAACGTGTAGTACGTGCAATTCCGTCAGGATGAAGCCACATTGGTGCAAAATCGAAGAGGGGTGTTAATTGAATTGTGCCGTCATTTAAACGTTGAATTGCGGTATTACGGGTATGATTATCTTTATTTCCTAATGCAACATTAGCAATATCTCGTTTCAAATATTCAAAAATTTCAGCTTTTGGTGATGAGCAACATTCCATGATCAATGTACAGATTTGATTATGTGTCATTTTAACGCCGAAGCCAGCTTTACCACTTAAAGAGGCTAGGCTTTCTTGTGCAACTCTTTCGACTTTACCATTGATAATTTGGCGATCAAAACGTGGAATAAATAGCGTTCTCTGGTGAAGTTCCAAGTCCTTGAACACTCTTAGACCTAAATACCGAGCTATTTTCATGTAAATTGCTTCATGTAACAGTATTTTTTCCAGTTTTTGATCATTTCCACGACTAAATTTAACTAGCCAATGCTTTGCTGCTAGTTCATCTGGAAGACTGTGATCTAAATAAAACAGACCATCATATCCTTGTGTTAGTAATAGTTTAGGCCATTCACCTTGAACACCTGAAGAACCAGCAACAAATAAGCCATATGATGCAAGTGACTCAATGAAATCTTCTTTCCTTTCAATTATTTCGCTTAGGCTAAATCCACGAGGTTTCACTGTCGGAAAATGATCTTGAAGCCAGTCATAAGCTTCTTTAATTCGTAGATTACCAATAGGATTACCTGCCCCAGATTTCAGTAGGGGCCAATCAGCTTGTTCTTCTGCATTAATTGAAAAACCCAGCTGATTTAAAAGCTCCTTTCGCCCATAACCTTGAGGTAGCAAGTCCATGAGAAATGCTGGCCATTGGTTTTCTAAGTTGTTTTGTACATTGACTGGAAATTGGAATGATAGAGCATGACCATCCCTTAAATCCATATGTTCAATAGCATATTCAAATAAGTATGACGTTCGTGTAGATGCTCTCCAGCCCTGCTCTTGATTAGCAATTAATTCAACGATAGCGCAATCTTGCCATTCGTTATTTTGAAAAATTTGAAGTGTGCAATATTGATTCATATATGTATTAAAATAAAATATTATTTTCTATTTTGGCTATATTTATTTATTATAGTAGATATATATTAAATTTCCTACTCTGATTTAGAATCATTTAATTTGCACTATAAGCAATCATTTTAAACGTCATAACTTGTCGTATTGCTAAATTGGCTTTGTTGCACAAACCTATCGTTAAGGGCTTATTCCACAATATAATTTCCAAATGAACAAGCCTGCACCTAAAATTTATCGTACCACCAATTGGTCTTCTTATAATCGAGCATTAATAAATCGAGGAAATATTTCAATTTGGTTTGACACTAAGACTCAATGGTATGCGCAGCCAAAAGGCAAGCATGGACGAAATCAAACTTATTCCGACACAGCCATCCAATGCTGTCTAATGATTAAATCTTTATTTCGCCTTTTTTTACGTATGGTCACAGGTTTTGTTCAAAGTCTGATTAAATTCTGTGGATTAAATTGGACAGCACCAGATTACAGTACGCTTTGCAGAAGACAAAAACATATTGATATTGCGATTAGTTATCAAAAAAGCAGTGGTGGGCTTAACTTGCTGGTGGACTCTACCGGTCTAAAGTTTTTAGGTGAAGGTGAATGGAAAAGGAAGAAACATCAGTCTGAATATCGTCGTCAATGGCGTAAATTACATATTGGTATAGATGCTAAAACTCTCCAAATACGTGCAGTTCAGCTTACAACTAACAATGTAAGTGATTCACAGGTACTTGGTGATTTACTCGATCAAATTTCCTTAGATGAGCAGATTGACTCTGTTTATACGGATGGCGCTTATGACACCAAACAATGTCGTCAGGTCATTGCACATTGCAGATCGGCAAGCGCATGCGGTGATTCCTCCAAGAAAAAATGCGAAACCTTGGAAAGATACAAAGGTCAGCTCGCTAGAACGAAATGAATTACTTCGTACTGTTAAACGGTTTGGCAGAATACTATGGAAAAAATGGTCAGGCTATCATCGCCGAAGTTTGGTGGAAACCAAGATGCACTGCATCAAATTATTAGGCGATAAACTCAGTGCAAGGAACTTTAATAGCCAAGTCAATGAGATCCATGCACGTGTAGCCGTGTTAAATAAATTTACCGAGTTAGGTCAACCACATACCCAAGTTATGCCTTAAATTTGAGTAGATATGGGCAATCTTAATTTTTACATCTTTGTGCAACAAAGCCATTATAATCATGAAAGAATACAACTAAATTTAAAAGGATTGAGCCCTGTTCAATTCAGAACTCAATCCTGTTGTTAACTAAACTGTCTAAGATTTGGGGTTCAGTTCAAATGGGCGGTTTTTTAGTTGCCTAGATTGTAGTAATGGTCCAGTTGTCTCATTTGGTAGTCGCTCATTTCAGCATCCTTAAAGAATTCATCTCTTGACTCAAGTACATCTCGAACATTCTTTATGATCTCTTTTGCCTGAAACTCGGTTAACCCAAAGGCATTGCAGCGACTCAATAGATTTTGCGCCGTTCCGATTCGGCCTTCTTCTCCCACGGCGATCGCATGTTCTTTTGGGTAAGATGCGCGAGATCCGTGCGGTAGAACATCAAATAGAGGGCTGAGTGAATAATGATGATTTTTCATGTCATGCATTAAGAAGCCATGGTTTTTTAAATGATCATCTGTATTACTGATCATCACATTCAAGACCATGCGCTTATATAGCTCTAATTGATTGCTGATTGCGTCATGGCAAATTTGACTGCAGATCTTAGACAAATGCATATAAGACATCTTTAAGTCGTCTACGCGCACTTTACGGATGTTCATAAGGCTGTGTGCGCTGATGTAGTGTTTCTTTCGCTCAGGGCAGTTACGATCAAAGCGCTCAACAAGCAAAATAGGGTTGCCTTCAACTTCTTCAAGCTCGACATTGCTGACATTCAAACCTAAAGCTTGCGCCATCTTCATTGATGAATATTCAACTTTTGCATTATCAAAGAGGTCATCGGATTTATTGAATTTCGCAATCCACTCAATGCCTTTGTGCTGTACGACCACTTTAGGTCGCGCACCCCCCATTGATGACCCATGGTGAATGAGTTTTGATAAATAATTATCGGTCATCATGCTGATCATGTTCGGGTCTTGGTGCTGATCAACTGCTTTAGATAATTTTAAGTAAGCCTGTAAGTCAGAGAATTTAACAAAGGATTCTTTGCCAACGGTTTTGACCGCTTTAGAAGACAAACTCGCCACTAAGCACCCAACTGCATTACCACGTGCCGCAATAAGCCATTCAATTTGATTGAGTGGTACGCGAGTGTGCTGGGTTAACGTAAGCTTACGACCCCAATTGTCGGGCGTAGCATCTGCAAGTACGCCAAAGCCATCTTTAGCTGCAGTGGTGTACGCCGTGTTGGGTGTAATAAATGGTAGGTTAATTGGATCAAGCTCAAATGAGTTATTGAGATCCAAATAGCTCTTACCATAAATAAAATTATAGATTGAATCTTTGAGCGCATATTGAGCAACAACTTGCGGCGTATCGCCTGTATCCAAAAAAATGTAGCAGCTCTTAATTTCTTCTTGCATGGATAGGTTTTTAGAAGTCATCACTCATATCCTCTGATTTATTATTAGCGCGGACTCGAACTTTTTTGGTAGCGAGTGCTTTTCCAACTTCGTCATTTTGTGGGTTCGCAATACTAAGCAAACTGTCTTCCAAGCCAAATACAACGAGAATGGAAATAAGATTTTTTAGGTTAGAGCTGGGTTTGCCGCTTTCAAGTCGTGAGATTGTCTTTTCATCCACATGCACACGGTTAGCCAATTCGCTAATAGTCATATTCCGGTTCATGCGTGCTGTTTTAATGTTACTCCCGATCTGAACTAACAGATCTTCAACACCCTCAAGCATAAAATCACTTGCTGCTCTTTTCATGAAAAATCTCCTCAATACGGTCATTATATACCGATTAACCGACTTAAGCAGTATTTTATGGGTGTTTTTAAATTATATTTGTAAGAGATTTTAAGCTCTTGAGCCTATTTGCAGGGTTGGTGCATAATTTAAATTGACTTGAGAGGAAGTGCGCTGTGTAAGTGCGAGAAATAAAAGAAAGGTAAAGTAATGGATCAACCGAAAATTCTTTTGGAAATGGAGCAATTTTGTGAAACTAATAGCAATGTAAGGTTAATGCTCAGGGAAGTACGTCGTTATCCTGTAGGTGAATGCGTCATGGAACGTATGTCATTAAAAACGCAGGCCATGCAGCGCATAGATGACATGGTAATGTTTCATAGGTTTGCAATGTCTGTACATAAACAGAATGGTGAAGTTATTTACCCTGTATTTAAACAATTTAATTCAGATTGCGGCAACTTGTTTGAGGATATTGAAGATGATCCAGAGATGACATCCGGGTTTAGAATGGTATCGCCAAACTTTAATCACAAAGAGCAAGATCGCCGTGTGGGTTCATTGGCTGATGAGAGTTTAGTGATTAATTTGTGGGGGCTTTGTTGCACAAAGATTTCATAACTATATGATTTTAAAAGTTTTGATTATTTTTTTGATCCAAAATTAAATTTATTTAAATCAGATGCTTACATATTTATGCAACAAAGCCCTTTGGAGAAACCGGACATTTCTATTTTTGAGTTACAAATAATGTTGGCATAATAGATATTATGTAAATTAAGATACTCTTGAAGAGATTAATATTGTTGTGAATATCTTCTGTGAAGTTGCATCAACGGCCAATTTATTGAGGGAACCATCTTAGATATATTATTTAACTTATGTTCACCTAAAGTCGAATTCATAGAAAAACATCATTTAAAAATTAATAAAATCAATAATTTGTCTATATAGTTTTAATATTTAAATTTTTCCAGTTCATGAACTTGATGAATTCGATGTTTTTTTTAGAGTTAAAAATGAAAAATTCCCAAACCTCCACTATGTCAACGTAGAGGTCTGAGACAACCTATAAAGTTATGAAACAGTTTTATCGTTTTGGCCAGGTAACCGTTTCGGCATAATTTTTTAAAACAAATTCACGCGTATCGTCTGTAATAAAAGCATCTTTAACAAGTTGTACTTCAGGTTTTTGAGATGCTTTGCTATTGGATACGAGAACGCTATCGTATTCTTGATTATCTTGTTCAAGATAAATTGAATCACGTTTTGGCAATAAGTCAGCATGAATAGTATATGCACCAGCCATAATTGCTAAATCTGAATCTTTAAAGCTAACTGGTACTAAAGCATGTTCAACTTCTAAAAACTGTAAGTTCTTTGGATTGGCTGTAATATCTTTTAAACTTGTTTTTGCACCAGTATTAGGTTTTAACTCGATCAATTTTGCTCGTGCCAATAGATTTAATGCACGTCCACCATTTGAAGGATCTGATGGAATTACGATTTTAGCCTTATCTGGAAGATCATTGATATTTTTATATTTAGGGGAATATGCCCCGAACATTCCATTAAAAGTAGAGGCAATTGCTATTAAATCCCAATTATTCAATTCTTTTGCTGACTGCATATAATACTTATGCTGAAAATAGTTTAAATCTGCTTCATTTTCTGCCACAGATTTATTTGGAATCAGGCCATCATTAGCATATTTAATTTTCAGTTCAATATTTTGTTTTTTGACTTTATCCCTTACATATTCAGCAACTTGTGGATATGGAGGGTTATCACGTGTAAGTAAGGTAACTACTTTTGTTTCACTACTTTCACTAGAAACTGTTTTTTCCTGTTTAGAGCAGCCTGTTAATCCAAAACCAATTGATGCTGTAAGAACAGCAGTTAATAAAGATTTAAGTTTCATAAATAAATAGCCCCTAAAGCGCTATTAGCGCTACTTTTTAGAATTACATTCAAATATTGAGAATGGTTAAATATATGGTTAGATTAGAAATAACTAGTATTGGGTACAGTGCGTTTATTCACTAGAATATCTCCCAATACCTTTGCCTTGAGGCTAACTGGATTGTGGGTAGATAAGGTACGAATATTGCGCCAATGTCGATCATTCAATGTCTCGTGCCCCATAGCAGATGCCCCAATGACTTCAAACATTAAATTGGCTGCTTTGAGTGCTAATGGATCAATTGAAACTTTTACTTTTGCAGTTTCTATAGCAGCTTTCTGCAAAAAATCATCATAAGTCGGCTGATTTAAATGCTGAATAATCTGGTCTAGTGAGCGCGCCGCTCGTAATACTGCTTGTTCTACAATAAAAGCAATTGATGATATTTCTCCTGCTTTTTCAAGAAAGAGGGGCTCATCACGAGCTTGTTCAGCATTCCCATAATTAAAAGTTCGACCTCGATTAGCAAGCAGTACTGCAGTGCGATCTTCTACAGCTTTTGTTTGACCAGCAATGATCGCTTGAATATACAGTTGTGCGAATGGTTTATTAATTAAACCATGGGGTTTCGGCCAACGGATCTCATCCTCAGATATGATTACATGATTAAATACCGTAGTCCCACTAGCAGTATTTCGTTGTCCAATCCCGATCCAATCATCAAAAATTTCTACACCTTCTCGATTAGTCGGTACAACAACATGACATAAAGTACCTAGATGACTTTGTGCGAATACCAATACATAATCTGCATACAAAGTACCGGTAGTAAAATACTTTTTACCGTCTAAAAATAATTGACCATTTTCATTAAGAATTTTTGTATTTACCTTACCACTACCGACATTATTTGATGATGGTTCTGCAAGTGCATTGCTGATAATTTTTCCACTAGCTATACGCTTGAACCATTTCTCGCGATAAGCTGGATCAGGATGCCTTATTACTTCTTCTGTAAAGTTAAAATGTGAGTGGAAAATATGAGCAACATCAGAATCAACACGACCTAATTCAATAATTACAGCAAATAACTCTTCAATACTTAGTGCTTGCCCTCCATATTGTTTGGGTAAACGCAATGCACCGATTTTCTGAGATTTTAAGTATTGAATAATCTGTGCTGGTGGCTGTTCGCCATTTGCATCACGAATAGCCAAATCAGCTTTAATAGTTTCAATTAGTGCAAGAAACTCTTTGCGTTCATGATAGGGACGTACACTATTCTCTACCTCCTGAACTTTAATATTCATAAAAACTTTTCCTAATATGTGTAATTCATTTTTTCCAAGTGACCTTCTTAAAAGTTATTCCACTGTAAGGTCATGTTGAATTTGATTCTTTAAATACGCTTATCTAAACGTTTAACAAAATAGTTCCCGGTAAATTGAATTACTTGAACAATAAAGATAATGATGAGTACAGTTACAATCAGAATGTCGGTTTCAAAGCGGTGAAAACCATAACGAATAGCAAAGTCACCGATACCACCACCACCAACGATGCCAACAATCGTGGAATAGGAAAAATAACTTACTGTCACGATAGTGATTGAGTTAACAATTGCTGCACGTGCTTCTGAAAACAGTACTTTATGTACAATTTGAAATTTAGTTGCGCCCATTGCTTCCGCTGCTTCAATTACCCCACGGTTGACTTCTAGCAAAGCTGCCTCAACAAAACGGGCAAAATATGGAATACAACTAATTGTCATAGGAACAATGGCGGCTGTTGTACCAATTGAAGTTCCCACAATTAAGCGTGTTAAGGGCACGATGGAAATAGCGAGAATTAAAAAAGGGAAAGAACGTATGAAGTTCACCACAGCATTTAAAACTCCATTTACCAACTTATTGCTAGAAATTGAGCCATCACGAGTTAAATACAGGGCAGTGCCTACTATTCCACCAAAAATAATGCCAAGTAGAATCGTGACAGACAGCATATAAAAGGTTTCGCCAAGTGCTGTTTGAATTTCAGGCCAAATACCAATTACTTTTTCGTACATATTAGGAAGCCTCTTTTAAACTGGTACTGACATCATTGAGCAATAATTTTGAAATAATAGATTTAACTGGTTGCTGGATTGGCTGATTGAGGTCAAACTCTTCAATGACTTGGCCTTGTTCCATTACCGCCACACGGTTACAGATTTTGTGTACTAGTTGCATTTCATGAGTCACGATCACTATCGTGATACCAAACTGTTTATTGATCTTTGACAGGTAATGCAGAATCGATTCTTTAGTTTGTGGATCGACAGCAGAAGTTGGCTCATCGCAGAGCAGAATTTTGGGCTGGGTCACAATGGCGCGGGCAATTGCAATACGCTGTTTCTGTCCACCGCTAAGTTGACTTGGATAAGCATCTTTTTTATCTAATAAATCAACAATTTCCAGGCATTCTAAAGCACGTTTATGACGTTTTGCTTTTGGCACACCTGAAAATTCTAACGGCAACTCAATATTTTCTAGAGCAGTGCGGTTGGTCAGCAAGTTAAAATGCTGAAAAATCATACCAATGGATTTACGCTGTTCGAGTAATTGCTTTTTTGATAATCGTAAAAGGGAAACACCTTCTATTTTAATATCACCAGTATTGGGACGTTCTAGCAGGTTAATCATGCGCAATAATGTTGATTTTCCTGCACCACTAAAACCGATAATGCCAAATACATCACCTTGATGAATATTTAGACTAACATCGGAAACAGCCGTGAATTGACCATCCTTTTGGATAAATGTTTTCTTAAGATCCTGTAGTTGTATCATCATTTATTCTCTATGTTTAGCTCAGCATCACTGATGCAGTAGTCCTATGCAGCTCAACATAAATTAGAATTTAATATGTTTAAAATAAATATTTTTAATAAAATTATATAAAAATAATGAATACTAAATTTAAGATTGATCTATTCTCCACCCTTTACAGAAGATTTATATCAATAATTCTAATAAAATTATGCTTCAGTATAGAATTTGTTAATTATATCAGTGTGTTAGTAATATTTATTAAAAACATTTCTGTAATTTATTGATTGAGATAATAACGTTACTTTTATTCTTTTATAAACAAAACATAGCTTATTCTGAATTTTATCTTTTCATATGAATTATATTCACTTCGCTTTAAATTAGAGGGAATCTAGAATTCGCGAAAAATGAATATAGATCAATTTATAGCTAAGAATTTGTTTTTTAATATCTTTTGTTATAATTTAGTCTAAATATTCAAAGTTAATTTGTAAGATAGTCACTTGCAACATCTACTTTAGATACTCAATTTAGGTGAATAGGAGTTGATTCGTTCTGTTAAAAACTAGAAACCCTTAATTGAGTATTTTTTGTTAGAAAATTTCCTTTGTATGAATGAAGAGAATACTGATCTTTCTAAATAATGCATATTAAATTCACATAGAATAAGCTCCTGAATTTTTAAATAAATTTGATAGCCAGTATGGTATGAGCTATTCAAATATCAAATTAGATTTCAAGCAGACAGCTGTGCAGAGCGATTATGCCGAGGTTAAATTTTTAATGAAGATTGAAGACATCCATGCTTTTATTGCTTTTGTTAAATTGCAATCCACGAGTCTTACTGCTCAACAATTAGGTATCACACAACCTGCAGTTACACGTCGCATCCAGAGTCTAGAACAAGCCTGTTCAGTTCAACTTTTTGACCGAAATACTCGCCCTTTAAAGTTAACCGCAAAAGGACGAGAAATATATGAACAATGCTGTATTATCGAGCAAGAGTTCAATAGATTGAAGCAGATCATTGCTTTACAAAGTGCAGATTCAACACATCTTAGGATAGGAATTCCAAATAGCCTGTCAGAGTCTGGTATTTTTGGAATGATACAAGACCTCCAAAAAGATTTTCCCTCTGCAAAAATTGAAATTAGTACAGGGTGGGGTAAGGAATTATTATCTAAATTAGCTCACGATGAACTTGATGGCGTGATTTCTACTGCAAAAGAACATAATGCTTTTCCAAAAGATTATTCTCTGAAAATTATGGGTACCTTACATATTAGACCTGTAGTAGCAAAATCTTTAAGCAGATCAGGTGTTTCAACATGGGAAGACTTGCAGGATCTAGGTTGGATTTTAAATAATAAAGGATGTGGATTCAGAGAATTTTTGACTGAACAATTAGAAAAACAGTATAAACAGCTAAATTTAAAAATTGAAGTTACTGGAACTAGAATCCAGTTGGATTTAATACAACAGGGAGTTGGTGCTGGTTTCTTGGCACAGGAATTAATCTTTCAAACTCCTCACTTTCACCAATTATCAATTATAGATACTGAAGAACTAAATCTAGATGTCATTGTTTACAATGCACGTCGAGAAAACCTGAGCCATGCACAAACTGAATTGTTTGATGTAATTATGGAACGTTTTAACCAAAAATTGCATTTAGCGTAATCTAAAAACCATTCTTATGCGTAAAATTAATATTAGTTTATGATAAATATTTATTTAACGCATACTAATTTTTAAATTACAGTTGTTTCAAGTTCAAAAAAATATTTTGGAAATTGAAATGACAATTCAAATTTTAGGCATGATTGGCCATCGTCTTGCTTCGGAAACCATCCCAGCAGAAGGCCCAGTATTTAATCCAGATTATGTTGCAAATTTTGCTAAAGCCCATGAGGATGCTGGATTTGATCGGGTATTGATTGGTCAATGGTCAGATCAGCCCGATGGCTTTATTGTGGCGGCTCATGCAGGTGCAAATACTTCGAAATTAAAGTTTTTATTAGCACATCGTCCAGGTTTTATAGCGCCAACTTTAGCTGCACGTAAGTATGCAACTCTAGATCATTTACTTAAAGGTCGTTTAGCAATTCATGTTATTACCGGGGGAAGTGATCCAGAACAGCAGCGTGATGGTGATTTCTTAACTAAAGCCGAACGATATGCCCGTACAAAAGAATTTTTAGACATCGCTAAGCTTTCCTGGTACAGCGATAACCCCTTCCAGTACAGTGGTAAATACTATCAAGTCAAAGATGGTTTCTCAGAAATCAAACCTTATCAATCTCATTTGCCAGTATATTTCGGAGGTTCTTCTCAAGAAGCATTAAATGTAGCTGCTGAACATGCAGATGTATTTGCACTTTGGGGTGAGCCTTTAGCTGGTGCTGAAGAGCTTATAAAAAATATTCGAGCAAATGAAGTAAATTTTGAACGTAAAAATCCACTGGATTTTAATATCTCTTTCCGCCCAATTATTGCAGATACCGAAACACAGGCTTGGGAAAAGGTACAGGATATTTACAGTCTGACTCGAGAGCAAATTGAAAACCGCGGTCTGCGCAAAGATAAACAAAGTGCTCAAAGTGTAGGAGCCCAGCGTTTAGTGGAGTTGGCATCACAAGAAGTGCATGACACTAATTTATGGACTGGCATTTCTACCTTAGTACATGGCAACCATAACTCTACAGCTTTAGTAGGTACACCAGAGCAAGTAGCAGAATCTATTGCAGAATATTATAAGCTAGGTATTAACAGCGTATTGATTCGTGGTTTTGACCCATTAAATGATGTCATTGAATACGGCAAAGAACTACTACCAAGCATCCGTTATAAAACAGCCGAACTGGATAAATTAAACAAGATTGCCTAGGCTTTGCTGACAAAATATTAAAAAGTGTGATTGAAATGAAAAAAATATTAGTTGGCATTATTAGTGCTGTTTCAATAAGTTTAACTGCTTGTGATAAACAGGTTAATCAAGCTGAAAATACAAAAGAAGTGACTAAACTTAAAAATTCAGCACAAATTGAACTCAAAATTGGTGATCAAAAAGGAAATATGCGTGCCCAGCTAGAGGCATCAAAACTTCTAGATGGTATCGATTATAAAATTTCATGGTATGAATTCCCGGCAGCAGCTCCAGTTGCCGAAGCATTAAACGCTACCGCGATTGATATTGGTTATCTTGGAGATGCACCATTCATCTTTGCAAATGCAAATGGTGGTCATGCACGCGCAATTGCGGTTAACCGATATGATCCGTATGCAGTAGCTTTACTAGTGCCTAAAGATAGTCCGATTAAATCCATTCAGGATATCAAAGGAAAAACTATTACAGCGAATAAGGGCTCGATTGGTCAGCTGGTTACATTACGTGCTGTAGAACGTGCTGGCTTGAAAGCTTCTGATGTAAATTTTAAATTTTTGCCACCAGCAGATGGCAAACTTGCTGTTGCAAATGGCAATGTTGATGTATGGGCAGTTTGGGATCCATACACTGCCTATGCTGAAGTCATTGATGGTTTTCGAATCATTGAAAATGGACGTGGATTATATTCAGGTTTTACATTCCTTGCCGGTACAGAGCAAGCTTTAAATGATCAGCAGAAGCGTACAGCTATTCAGGACTTTATCTACCGGCTTGAAGAATCTCAGGAATGGGTAAATAAAAACTACCAGTCATTTGGTAAAGAACTTGCAAAAATCACCGGAATTCCAGAAGAACCAGCCACATTAGCATTCAAACGAAAAAATGCCACATGGACTAGTATTACTGATGATGTAATTGCCACTTCGCAAGACACAGCAGATTTCTATCATAAACACCAATTATTAAATCAGAAAATTGATGTAAGCGGTCTGTTTGATCGTGAGTTTAATACAAAGCAGGCAGGAAATTAATATGGCTAAATATCTGAATGCTTTAGCACCTGTAATTAATGCTATTGAGCAAGGACTGGTAGAACAACTGGATGAGCAAAACTTAATTCAGCGCTTTACACCTGGGTTTAAAAAGCTCCTCCAGGATTCAACCTGGCTTGAACCAGAGTTTAAAAAACCACATCCAGAATATTATCAACAATATCTATTGTATCTAGATCCTGAAGAGCGTTTTTCCATTGTCAGCTTTGTTTGGGGACCAGGTCAAAAAACACCAATTCATAACCACGAAGTATGGGGTGCAATTGGTGTGCTTGAAGGCGCAGAAGTCTCTACACCTTATACCTGTGATGAGGCAGGTTTACATCCAGTTGCTCAAGGCGATTATCTCGAAGTGGGAGATATCGACTGGTTTACACCAACTACGGGAGATATTCATGCTGTTAACAATGCCTTTGAGGATCAAGTCTCAATCAGTATCCATATTTATGGTGCAAATATAGGCAAAGTGGAGCGTTTTACCTATCAACTAGACGGTACAGCTAAACCATTTATTTCTGGTTATTCAAATTTTTAAAGAGTGATGTTAAAAGAATGAAAACTATCGTTTATCAAGAAATCCGTGAAAAATTACTGGCTGGCGAGGAAGTTGCTATTGTAGATTTAAGGGAAGAGCATATCTTCGCTCAAAATCACCCCTTATTTGCGACAAATATATCTTTATCACGTCTCGAAATTGAAATTTATAACCGTATTCCTCGTCTAAATACACTCACGGTTATTTATGATGATGGCGATGGTCGTGTTGAGCGTGCCTATAAAAAACTTAGCGAGTATGGTTATAGTAACATTGCAGTTTTAGAAGGTGGCGTAGAAGCATGGCAACGTGATGGTGGTGAATTATTCATTGATGTTAACTCTGCCAGTAAAGCATTTGGTGAGTTTGTAGAGCATCATAAGGGCACACCATCTCTTAGTGCCGAGGAACTAAAAGCAAAAATTGATGCTCAAGAAAATATTGTCATTTTAGATGCTCGACGTTTTGATGAATATCAGACTATGAGTATCCCAACTGGGACGAGTGTTCCAGGCGCAGAATTGGTTCTGCGTGCACCTTCATTGGTTAAAGATGAAAACACCCAGATTATTGTAAATTGTGCTGGTCGTACTCGCAGTATTATTGGTACTCAATCACTAATTAATGCTAAGTTGCCTCATGAAATTTTTGCATTACGAAATGGAACGATTGGCTGGACACTCGCTGGACAACAACTAGAGCATGGTCAGCAACGTTCATTTGTAGCTCTTGATACCCAGATTGACAAGCAGGCAAAACAAAATGCTGAAGAATTGGCAAAGCAAGCAGGTGTAAAGCAAATCAGTTTAACTGACTTACAGGATCTACAGGCACAAGAAGATAAAACCACTTATATTTTTGATGTACGTACTGAGCAGGAATATGCAGCAGGGCATTTACCTGGTAGTCGTTGGGTAGCAGGTGGTCAGTTGGTACAGGAAACTGACCATTATGCTGCAGTGCGTGGTGCTTGTATTGTTTTAGTTGACGATCAACTTGTTCGGGCATATATGACAGGTTCTTGGTTAGCACAAATGAACTGGGATGTTTATGTACTTGAAGATGATTTTGTAAAACTTCTGGCTGAAACGGGATGCTGGAAACCTGCTACACCACAGATAGATGTTGACTTATTTATTTCTCCAGAAGAGCTGCAACAACTTTCAGCAACACAAAATATTGCTATTTGGGATTTCACTACTGCAGCTAACTACAAAAAAGGGCATATTCCAAATGCACAATGGGTTTTGAAAGCAGATGTACCTAAACTGATCCAGCAGTCAGAATTTACAAACAAAGATGCCATTGTTGTAACTTGTGGTTCTAGTTTGCTTGCTCAATATGCAGTGCCAGAAATTAAAGCTCAACTCAAATCAAATCAAAAAGTATATATCTTAAAAGGTGGTAATGCTGCTTGGGTGCAGACAGGTCTGCCATTATCTCAAGAATTAAATTTACTTTCAGAAGAGATTGATCGTTATAAACGACCTTATGAAGGTACCGATAATT
The DNA here is from genome assembly GCF_013420015.1 of Acinetobacter sp. YH12039. Classification (NCBI taxonomy): domain Bacteria; kingdom Pseudomonadati; phylum Pseudomonadota; class Gammaproteobacteria; order Moraxellales; family Moraxellaceae; genus Acinetobacter; species Acinetobacter sp. YH12039. The sequence continues at coordinate 18,126 of NZ_VOZA01000048.1, forward strand.
CAAGAGAAGCAATGCAAGCTTATCTTGATTGGGAGTTCGGTTTAGTCGATCAGCTAAAGAATGATGGCACACATGGGTTCTTTGTTATATAAATGTTTTACATGTATCGTGTCTAGGCGATACAAGACAGTCCAGTTCATTTATAAACTGGGCTGATTCATTTTCTAATATGGACAAAATAAGGAGTAGGTTCATCTCATAATATTTTATTTAACATAATCTATATTATACGAAATCAGTCATCGTTAAATTCAGAATCATAATGTGCTTGATATTCTTCATGTGAAAACAATTTTCCGCACATGTGACAATACTTGTACTTTGATTGAATCTTATCAAAAAAAGGCTGAGTCGAACTTGTATAGCCATGATCTTCAAGTATTGACCAAAGCTGTTCTAATTCTTCTTTTGTAAATTCCATTGTTGTCTCCAGTGGTCAGTCTTTATCATAAAAATGTGGAACTTTTTTATAATTAGCCATATTCAAAGATGAAAAAAAATCTTCAGTTTGTTGATTTGATAAATACGTAAAATCAACATACCTTGAAGCATCACTATTAAAGTCACGATCAAAATCTAAAAAATTTTCATATATGCAAAAATAGGTTTTAAAAAAATATACTTTATATAAAACAAGGATTTTTTCATTTTTAAAAAAATACACCTTATGAGCATGATGTTTCATTATATTCCTCAGTTCGCGCCTACGGACGCTCTGTTACTCCCGTTTATAATCATACGGGAGCTTGTAATCAAGGAAAAGGATAGTCGAATAATTCAAAATCGCGGATCACTCGTAGACACTCGCTCTATAAATAGATCAAAAATTAAGCAAAAGAAATGATCGAATTATCCAATAAACTTTTTATAAAGTAACAAAAAACGATATAAATCATAGTTAAAAAGGTGTTTTCTTAAAAGTCAACCCCTTCTAAAACGCTCTAATTTGCGTTTTAAGCGATGTTAGCAAAGAGTGATACAAACACCCCACCCACACCGCTAAAATTGAAATTTGACATACAGAAAAATTTATGATTTTTTTTACAAAGGAGAAGTTTCAGAATTTATATTTCCCGAATCACTCGTAGACACTCGTTCTACAGCTTGTTGTTTTTGAGCAAAATAATTAAAAGGGCGATATCCGGATAACCATTTTTTACAATCATCTTGAGAGATGTTTTCCATATAGTTACCCTGCTGATCTACTGAACCGTACCGGGTTTGTCGGAGAGTCAATATTCTGAGAGACTATCCCGATGACAAAATTAAAATATACCCCTGAAATCAGAGAAAGAGCGGTTCAATTATTGATTGAATCTGAAAAAGATTATCCATCGAATTGGGCTGCGATCACCGCTATTGCTCCCTGAGCAGTATACTGCGCAAGGGTTGTACTCCTGAAACACTACGTGTTTGGTATCAAAAATATTTAGATAAACAAAATCCAGTTAAAGTACAGCAGCTTTCAGACCAAGAACGTATCAAACAACTCGAACGCGAAAATAAAGAACTGC
>NZ_VOZA01000049.1:0-19592 GCF_013420015.1 Acinetobacter sp. YH12039
GAAAATATATATCGTTGGCAGAAGAAATTATTTAGACCAATTATCAAAAACTTCATTGATGACTTTATTCTCGATAAAAATCATCTGCTACCACAGAGAATCTATAAATGATAGTGCGTAAGTCCTAATTTGTTTCCATTTACGTGCCATGCTCGGAATAATTTGTGCTTTTGCATCCGTAATACCGAGTGGCTGTAAGAAATAACTGTTTTGATCGACATAGCGATGTTTCGCTCGATCATGTCCTTGCTGCTCCGTAGGAATTTTCCCTAAGGCTGGCTGCTTTTTGCTGATGCTTAGCATCGCTTTCTTTTTATTTTTTTTGAGCTGAATTTCTTCATCCAAGGTCATCAGGTTGGCTTGCTTACAACAACTCAATAAACTTTCGACTTGTTGATATGCGGATGCGATTGGATAGTTTTTGGTGATGTCTTGGGTTTTGTAACGATATAAACAGCTGAGAAATGACTCACCTTGCAGCGAAATGACTCGCAAGGTCATTTTTTCTAATTGGTCTAATTCACCTTTATACTGACTCAAGATCATGCGATCAAAACGCTGTGTTTCAATGGCTTGCTGAAAGGCTGCTAAAAATTGCTGCTCTTGCGTAGAGGGAGAAGCCAAAGATGACATAATATAAACCTAGATAAATTTGCAAAACAATTTTAAATCTTCTTACACCAAAAGCAAAATTGAATTACTATACATATGTATATTTAAATTATTATAAAAGATACGTTATGAATGCTCCCCATCTTTTAGCTTATGACCCAGCTGAAGAAAGACTGAATTTCTATACCCATGCTTTCGGTGCGGCTTTGTCTGCCATCGCAGGTATCCTACTGATTTTAAAAGGCTCGTACCTTCCAACTGGACAATGGCTTGCACTTTGGGTGTATGCATTCAGTATGCTGTTATTGTTTTCAGCATCGAGTCTATATCACTTCGCAGAGTCTCCTGAGCGCCGTGGTTGGTACAAAAAACTCGACCATACTGCAATCTATTATCTAATTGCAGGTACTTACACCCCGTTTCTGGCAATCGCACTGCCTACCGCAAAAGCGCATTATTTACTCATTGCACTGTGGGTGATTACCGCAATTGGGACACTATTCAAATTAATTTTCATTCATCGTTTTCAAAAGATTTCGTTGATTGCCTATTTGGTGATGGGATGGCTTGCAGTACTGGTAATGGATGATATGCAACGCTTTTTATCTGATCAAGCTTTAACCTACCTGATCATTGGCGGGCTATCTTATACAATCGGTGCATTGTTTTATGCCTTAAAAAAGGTAAGATATACACACGCTATCTGGCATATTTTTGTATTGATAGGTGCAGGATCACATTTCCTGTCGATTTATCTCTACGTGATATAACCCGCTGACACTGCATTCTTTAGTGACCCTAATTCCGCAGTCCGTAAGTTGGTATTTCGTATTTTTTTAAGAAATTACGCCTTTTTTAAAAAGATTACGCTTTTAAAACTAAGTTCAATTATTTTTAGTAAGTGTAAGGTCCACCATGGCGTCTTCAAGTGCTGCTGCCACTGAACAGCAACCAACAAATTCAAAATTCCGCGTACTTACAGCAAGTCTTGTAGGTACCACAATCGAGTTCTTCGATTTCTACATCTATGCAACTGCGGCTGTAATTATCTTCCCGCATCTGTTCTTCCCTGCAAGTACAGATCCAACAACCGCAACGATTCAATCTCTAGCGACGTTTGCGATTGCCTTTATTGCTCGCCCGATTGGTGCAACATTCTTTGGCCATTTAGGTGACCGTATCGGTCGTAAAGCCACATTAGTTGCCGCTCTCCTCACCATGGGGATTTCTACAGTATGTATCGGCTTGCTTCCAACCTATGCTCAAATTGGTATCGCTGCTCCGCTCATGCTTGCACTTTGTCGCTTAGGTCAAGGTCTTGGTTTAGGTGGTGAATGGTCAGGTGCCGTGCTGCTTGCAACTGAAAATGCGCCAGAAGGCAAACGTGCTTGGTATGGTATGTTCCCTCAATTGGGCGCGCCAATCGGCTTTATTCTTGCAACAGGCTCATTCTTGACCTTAGGTCACTTCATGTCTGAAGCTGAGTTTATGCAATGGGGTTGGCGTATTCCATTCATTGCAAGTGCGCTATTGGTTATCGTCGGTCTGTGGATTCGTTTAAAATTACATGAAACACCAGCGTTCCAAAAAGTATTGGATAAGCAAAAAGAAGTAAATATTCCGTTCAAAGAAGTGATCACTAAGCACTGGGGGATGTTAATTCTCGGTACGATTGCTGCGATTTGTACATTCGTTGTGTTCTACTTAACCACAGTATTCGCTTTACAATGGGGTACAACCCAGCTTGGTTACACACGTGAAGAATTTTTAAAACTTCAACTGGTTGCCACACTTTGTTTCGCTGCCTTCATTCCACTTTCTGCTGTATTTGCTGAAAAATTTGGTCGTAAAACGACTTCGATTGCGGTATGTGTTGTATCTGCATTGTTTGGCTTAGTCTTCTCAAGCATGCTTGAGTCTGGCAGTACTGCGATGGTGTTCTTATTCCTATGTATCGGTCTTGCGATCATGGGTTTAACCTATGGTCCAATTGGTACGGTATTGTCTGAAATCTTCCCAACGTCTGTACGTTACACAGGTTCAGCTTTAACCTTTAACATGGCTGGTATTTTTGGTGCATCTTTCGCGCCATTGATCGCAACTAAACTTGCAACTGGCTATGGTTTATATGCAGTAGGTTACTACCTAACTGCGGCATCAATCCTTTCATTGATCGCGTTCTTAATGATTCGCGAAACTAAAAATGATGATGTGAATAATCAGGTTTAATCTGCACATAATAAAAAAGCCAGCACCTATTGCTGGCTTTTTTATGTCTCAAATTGAGTCAATGACCTAATTAGCTACTCTATAGTTGACATCATTTCGATTTTATTCATGAATGCAGCTTAGATCCAACTGAGCAATACACATCATCTGTTCCAATACACGGTCATTCACTTAATTTCAAACAGCAAATGAATGGCACGATTCAATTTTATTAACCAAACAAGGCCTGTAGCTCTACATCAAGAAGAACAGTCACCAAACCGTTTAGCGATAATGAACGGTAGTTTTTGATTAAACCAACTCGATAATATCAATGGTCGGTGGCACAAGAAAACGAAAAGGCACCCCAACCATGCCCGTACCAACAGTGACAAAGACATCTGCATTGTCATGCTGATATAGCCCTTTTTTATGACCTAAAATCGACACTTTTTTCATTACATAATCGGTCAACCATGGCAATTCCACTTGTCCACCATGTGTATGACCCGACAACATCAATGGTCGTCCTGGCAGTTTAGGTACCATATCAACGGTATCTGGATTATGCGACAAAATGATCCAAGGTTTATCTTGTGGCAATTCTGGCAAATAGCGCATATCGGCTTTACCAGCCCATAAGTCCCCAACGCCTAATAAGCGAAACTCATTAAATTCCACCACTTGCCCTTCGATATCCACCACATGATTACTTTCTAATGCATGTTTTAATAACGCTTGAATAGGCGGGCCGGGATATTGCTCATCATGATTACCATTCACCGAATAAATCGGCGCAATAATATTTTTCAGTACAGCCAGTTCTTCAGCCAACTTATTTTCAGGCTCATAAGTCCAATCCCCTGCAACCACGACCAAATCAGGATTTTGTGCATTGATTTTATCGACGATCATTTTTAACTGACGTTCATGACCCGAAAATAAACCAATATGTAAATCACCAATTAAGGCAATGCGTACAGGCTTTAATAATTGTCGTGTTTCATGCAATTGATATTGGCATTTTTTCACCTGAATCATGTGCGGCTCGATAAATCGGGCATAGCACAAAAGCCCCGTAACAGCACCGACAAAAATCGCTTCATGTAGTGAATAATAGCCACTCCAGCCTGCATAAAAGCTAAAGAAGAACAAAGGGATAAGTAAATACGAAAGATAAAATGCCAACAAATGTACGAAGGCTTTAAACGGATGAATCGTTTCCGTGCGTGACTGACTTAACCAAGCTTGGGAAATTGCCCAAACGCCCAGCACAGCCAACCCGATATAAAAATACATCACTACGGAATCTAATTCCCACATACATTTGCTCTACAATTTGCCTAACGAGGAAACTCGGTCACTATATTTATCTTTTCACAGCTGACACTTATACTCAAATCAAATTTTTTAGTATGTCTAACAGTATGAACTCAGCTACACCGAAACAGCAAAATTTGCCCTTCATACACAACCGCACTAAGGCGGTTTTGCTGAGTTGTAGCCTTGTTTTGACTTTATCTGCATGTAGTACCTTGCCTAAACAGCACACTCAACCTGTGGAATATGCCTTTAATACTCCTACAGACGATACTAGCCTTGCCAAAATTGTGTTGCCGCTACGGGAACAAAATCCTAACTTAACCGGTTACCACGTTCTTTATGACCCATTAGAAGCCTTAGCGGCTCGAATCGAGCTAATCAATAAAGCCGAAAAAAGTTTAGATCTACAATACTATATTTGGGATAACGACAAAATTGGTGCTTTGGCCCTACATGCCATGATCAAAGCTGCAGATCGTGGGGTGAAAATTCGTTTATTGGTCGATGACAACAATGCCAAAAAAATGGAAGGCATTTATATGGCACTCGACCAACATGCCAATATTGATGTCAAACTGTATAATCCCTACCGCTTCCGACATTTCCGCCCTGTCGATATGGTGCTGGATCTAAAACGCATCAACCGCCGTATGCACAACAAAAGCTTTATTGCAGACAATCAAATTGCTCTGATTGGTGGTCGCAATATGAGTAACCAATACTATAACGTCAGTGATAACTATCAATTTTCCGATGTTGACGTCATGCTGGTCGGTGCGGCATCCGATGAAATCATTCATTCTTTTGACGAATATTGGAATGATGACTATGCCTTTCCAGTACGCCAATTGGTTAATCCACGCCACTATTGCTTGCGCTTTGACAGTCTCAAACAACAACTCGATGACTATAACCAAGAAGCCACTGTGGTCAATTATTTGGACTTAGCCAATCGTTCACATGCCTTTGATGACTGGCTCAACAATAAAATCCAATTTGACTGGGTCAAAGCCGAAGTCGTCAAAGACTCCCCGAGCAAAATCAAATCAAAGGCTAAAAAAGAAGAGCATCTCAACTTTCAGCTGCTCAACCGTTTAGATAAACCGGAACAAAGTGTCGATATCGTTTCAGCCTACTTTGTCCCAGAAAAAAAAGGGGCTGAACGCCTAAAAAACCTTCGTGCAGATGGCGTAAAAATCAGAGTCTTGACCAACTCATTCCAGGCCAATGACGTGCCATTGGTTCATGCTTTTTATAGCAAATATCGTCAAGACCTCTTGGAACACGATGTTCAACTCTATGAGTTTCTCTCTAGACCTGATGCAGAAAACCTCAACACCAATACCAAAGAGTTGGCGGAAAAATCTAAAGTGAGTCTAAAAGGTTTAAGCCGTTCAAGCCTGCATGCCAAACTGATGGCAATTGATGAAAAACAAGTCTTTATCGGCTCATTTAACTTTGACCCTCGCTCAGCATATTTAAATACTGAAATTGGGGTATTACTGAATAGCCCACGCTTAGCCAAAGCAGTCCACTACACCATGGATGAAAATTTGAGTAAATATGCCTATAAGTTAGTGCTCAATGCAGACCAACAGATCAATTGGAAAATTAAGCTGTCAAATGGTCAAACGCGTATTTATCCACGTGAACCGAAAATCAAGTGGTGGCAAAAAGCAGGGGTGAAATTTATCTCTTGGTTGCCGCTCGAAGGCTTTATGTAAGGATTGTGCTGCAAAGGCATCCCCCTTGCAGCATGTATCACTAATTCATTAAGCTTCAACTGGAACTGGCGCTTTAAGGACTTTGGCTTGAAGTTCTGCCAATCCCTGATTCATTTTTTGCTGCACTTCTTGTGTCAGACTGTCAACAGTATGACCTGCCGAATCAATTGCGGGCAATGTCATCAGATGCGCAGTGACTTTCGGCATTTCTAAGACATTTTTGACATGTCGATCAAAGCTAATGTCTCCGACATAGGGCGCAATATTGTCCAGTTCACCGTCCTGATTCACATAGCAAATTAAGCAAATTTGGACTGGACGCTCAGCTTCAATCGCTGCACCTAAAATACGACCATGAATTTTTTTAATTTTGCTGCCATCCGAAGTCGTGGCTTCTGGGAAAAAGAGTACCGGCGTATCTTGTTTTAAGAAGCCCGTAATTTGTTCTTTAATTTTAATCGAGTCGCCAGAGCCACGCTTAATAAATAACGTGCCACCGCCTTTCGCCAAATTACCGAATACTGGCCATTTTTCAATTTCAGCTTTAGCCAAAAAGAAAACACGTGCACCTGAACCCAAAACTGCAACGTCTAACCATGAAATATGATTACTTACCCAAAGGGCGGGTTGACGTGGAATTTCACCATGTACTTTGACTTCAAGATTAAATACTTTGCATAACTTGCGACAAAAATACTGCACATAGCGGGTATTTTGCGGGTTATTCGGGTCTTTATACAATTGATGACGATAAACCAAATAAAAACCCTGCGTCACAGCAACGGCTGCTGCACCGACTTTTTTACAATACAAATAAAATTTTGAAAACACATTAATTTGCGGTGTATTGACGATTTGAGGTTGATTCATAAACGGTTCACTAAAATGACACGGTGCCACAATTTGGCGTAAATTTTCATCATCATATACCGAAGACAGTTTTTTTGCATTGATCATAAAAACCGAAGTCGAAGATAATATTTTTCCATTTTAATCGTTTTTAAAAATCAAATATCATTTTTATATCGATTTTAAAGGTTATGCATTATGAATCACTCACATTCAGATACCCCTCCTATTTCTTCATGGCAAGCTTTAAAAGCCATTGCTGGTTTTTCACTGATATATATGAGTGTGCTTTTTTTACTGGCACTGAGCTTTCACAGCTTTCTCTAATTGAATAGTACAACATACAGCAACTTAGCCATTAATCCCTCACTTAGATTAACCCTCGCACTCCATTTTCGCCTAAAATGAATCTTTAAACAGGAGTGTGTGCTGAGTGGAAAATTTAAATCAACATCAAGCGAGCGGTGAACGCGTAATTTTAGTCAGCGTAGCAGTACAAATGCTCGCAGACCTTGATGCCGAAGAATTTCACTTACTAGCTCAATCTGCAGGTGCCAATATTCTGCAGCATGTGCATGCTCAGCGTATTAAGCCTGATGCCAAATTATTTATTGGCTCAGGGAAGGCGGAAGAAATTGCAGAAGTGGTTGCAGAGCATGAAGTAGAATTGGTCATCTTTGACCATGCCCTCACCCCTGCCCAAGCACGTAATCTTGAACGCATCATGCGATGTCGTGTGGTCGATCGTACAGAATTAATCTTAGATATTTTTGCTCAACGCGCACGCACCTATGAAGGTAAATTGCAAGTTGAGTTGGCCCAATTACAACATATGGCTTCACGACTGATTCGTAGTCGCGGTAATCTCGATAGCCAAAAAGGCGGGATTGGCTTACGTGGACCGGGTGAAACCCTGCTTGAAACCGACCGTCGTCTACTCAAGCTCCGTATGGGACAACTCAAAGCGAAACTTGAGAAAGTCCGCCAAACACGTATGCAAGGCCGTGTGGCACGTCAAAAAGCCGCAGTTCCGACCGTGTCATTGGTCGGTTATACCAATGCGGGTAAATCGACCTTATTTAATAATTTAGCGAAAAGCGATGTCTATGCAGCAGACCAACTGTTTGCGACACTTGATCCGACCCTACGCCGTCTACATTGGGATGGTATCGGCAACTTAGTGCTCGCCGATACTGTAGGGTTTGTGCGTAATTTATCGCACTCATTAGTCGAGTCGTTTAAAGCCACCTTAGAAGAAACCTTGGAGGCGACCTTATTGTTACATGTCATTGACTCCAGCAGTCCTGACATGATGGAACAAATCGAGGCTGTCGAAAAAGTACTGAAAGAAATTGGTGTCGATGTTCCGATTCTGCGCGTTTATAACAAAATTGATGTCAGTGGTGAAGATCCTAAAATCATCTATGGCAAGCCTCATCAGCCGGAACGTGTTTATGTCTCAGCGCATAGTGGTAAAGGTCTACCCTTATTACGCCAAGCGGTTCAAGAATGCTTAATGGGTCAAATTCAAAGCTTTGAAGTTCATCTAAAACCGGCTTATGGTAAATTAAGAACACAACTGTATGCGCTCAATGTGATCCAAAATGAAAGTTATGATGAACAAGGCAACTTGATTTTGCATGTCATCATTGCCCCACATAAGTTAGAACAACTGATTAAACAGGCGCATTTACCCATTGATGAAATTTTGGGAACACGTGCGCAACAATTCCAACATCCTCTTGAAGAATTTGAAATTAAAGATTAAATCGGTTAAAACTTGATTTGTATAATTTTAACGAAAGACAAAAATGGACTGGATCAAGCGCATCGACTGGAAAGCCTGGATAGGCACTCTTGCATTAATTATTCTTTTCCGTGAAGGTGCGGTCTGGGTCATGAAGCAATTCAGTCACCCAGAATTAGGTAATCTCGTCGGACTGATTAGCTTGCTGATCGTGCTTTCATTTTGGAGAAAATTCAACAAAATTCCAGCCAGTTTGGTCGATACCAATAATAAAATCATGAAAGAAAGTGCCTTTGCCTTCTTACCCATTAGTGCAGGCTCATTGCTGATGATGATGCATTTAGGTGATGAAATTCCAATGTTTTTGATTGTTCTCTTTGTCAGCACCCTCATACCGCTGTGGGTCTACGCAAAAATGTCTAAGAAATGGCTATAAGGAGAATCAACATGCTTTCAATCATCTCTGGATTCATCATTACCCTGATCGCCTATCTTGTAGCAAAACCCATTAATAAAAAATTACCGCAAATCCCCGTGATTGTGATTGGGATGTTTTTCGTCATTGGTATGCTCTATCTTTTTGGCATTTCCTATGAAAGTTATATGGCACAGGTCAATCCACTGTTCAATAACTTACTCGGCTATGTCACAGTGGCCTTGGCCATTCCTTTAGCAGCAATGCGCTACGATGACTTGCCATTAAAAGCCGTGGGCGGGATTTTAGTCTTTGCCAGTATCAGTGCCGTTGCCCTCCCTATGGGGCTGGCTTATTTATTGCATTTGTCAGATCCAACCATTATGGCTTTTGCTACACGGGCAGTGACCACCCCAATTGCCATCAACATTGCGACGCTGCTGCATTCCCCGATTCCTTTGGTGATTTTGATTGTGATTTTATCAGGGGTGATTGGCGCAGCATTTTCACCCATCATACTCAAAAATATTCATGATGAACGTGCATCAGGACTCGCCTTAGGACTTGCTGCACATGCGATTGGCACAGCTCAAGCTTGGCAGCGCGGCAGCATTGCTGGGCGCTATGCAGCATTTGGCATGGCGGTAAATGCAGTCTTCACAGCAATCTGGTTGCCAACTTTCATACTCTATCTACAAAATATGTGACTGAGCAATCACTTTTAAATGATTGTTTTGTATAAAAAATAAACTTAATATAAATTCAAGGGTACGCCACAACACATTGAACGATGTGCTGTGGATGTTACATTTTTGGTAAAGTCACTTTTGTGCAACATGTCAACTTTCCCGAATAAAATGTAAATATTTAGGCTTAGAGTAGTTGCTCTAAGTCCAAATATTACCTAGTATGATCAATAAACCCTCACAAAGTGTATTGATAAAGGATTATTAATATGATCGAAAAAAGTTTGAAATGGGCTGCATTATTTGGTGCTGTAGTCACAAGCTCTGCACTCTATGCTCAAGATCTTACAGGGACTTGGCAACAAATTGACGATAAAACCGGTTCGCCTAAAGCACTGATCGAAATTCGAAAAGATGCCAAAGACACCTATACCGGCAAAATTGTGAAAGTGACGCCACGTCCGGGTTATACACCAAAGGAAAAATGTGTGAATTGCCCTGCACCTTATACCAACCAGCCTATTTTAGGGATGGATGTATTTAAGGGGCTGAAACTTGAAAGTGAAAATACCTACTCTCAAGGAAAAATTATTGATCCTTTAGCAGGCAAAATTTACAGCTTAAAAGGCAAAATTTCTGCCAATGGTAAGCGCTTACATTTACGTGGATATCTGGGGATTTCCGCAATTGGTCGTACACAGACATGGATTCGCGCTGAATAAATTTTAAATTTATTCAGTAAATTGATTTGATATAGGTGAACCACCTACAGGGAATATCTGATGAAAAAATTAAAAGTGAGCCTCTTATTCTTAGCTGCTGTAATGAGTGGTTCAGCTTTTGCTCAAGACCTTTCAGGGACTTGGCAACAAATTGATGATAAAACAGGTTCACAAAAAGCCATTATTGAAATCCGTAAAGAAAGTAATGGCACATTCGTGGGTAAAATCATCAAAGTGACGCCGCGTCCGGGCTATACACCGCGCGACACCTGCGTAAATTGCCCTGCACCTTATAAAAACAAACCGATTTTAGGCCTTGATGTGTTAACTGGTTTAAAACATGTTGAAGGGACCAATAACTACGACAAAGGCCGTATTATCGACCCACTTTCTGGCAAAATTTACGACACAAAAGTTCGCTTAAATGCCAGTGGCAAACGTCTCACGCTACGTGGCTATATGGGTGTATCAGCACTCGGTCGTAGCCAAACTTGGATTCGCCAAGAATAAGTTCAATGTTATAAAAACCGCCGCCATGGCGGTTTTTTTATGCCTAAGATATTCAAATTATTTTAAAAAATTAAGTTGACTATTCTCGTAAACTTTCTAACATACGTGCTCATAAATCACGCTTCTAGGGGAAAAGCGATTATGTTAAAAAAATATTATTCAGCCTATGCACATTCGGTTTGATGAATGGTGCATTTGCAAATGACATTGCTGGCACGTGGCAACAAATTGACGATAAAACAGGAGCGGCCAAAGCGATTATTTCGATTCACAAAGAATCCAATAATACCTATACCGGTAAAATTATTAAAATTACACCACGTCCTGGCTATACACCGCAAAAAAACTGTAATAAGTGCCCAGCACCTTATACCAACCAACCGATTCTCGGCATGGAAATTGTTAAAGGTTTAAAGCAAATTAATAATACAAATAATTATGAAAAAGGTCGTATTATCGACCCTCTTTCTGGCAAGGTTTATGATGCTAAAGTGCGCTTAAACAGCACAGGAAAACGTATTTCGATCCGTGCAAGTATTGGCGTTTCAGTCTTGGGCCGTAACCAAACTTGGATTCGTTTAGACTAATCCTCACACCAATAAAAAAGCCGCACGAATGCGGCTTTTTTATTTTTAAATACTTACATTACAGGATTATCGACCGCAAACATGCACTGATCTTCTAAACGATAGGCCATCAACTGATTGCCCCAAACACATCCGCCATCCACATTTTGGATTTTTGCTGAAATGCTTTTTCCTTGCAAAGCCGCCCAATGACCAAAAAGAATTTGATGGGTCTGCGCTGCTTGTGACTCAAACTCAAACCATGGTTGAAAACCCTTCGGCATAGGGTCATCGAGTGAGTCTTTAAAACTAAACTCTAAACGGCCTTCAGCATCGGTTAAGCGCATGCGGGTCAGATAGTTGGTAATACAGCGTAAGCGCGCATGACCCGACAAATCATCCGACCATAGGTTCGGCTCTTTACCGTACATCACTTGAAGAAACGCATCGACCACATCAAAGTCGTCATGACCAATCACCGCTTCCACTTCTTTTGCCAAATCAGCGGTTTGCTGCGCAGTCCAATTCAAAGGAATACCCGCATGAGTCAAAATGGTTTGCTCATTCGGAAATAGACACAGCGGCTGCTTGCGTAACCAATCAATCAAATCATCACTTTCTAAAGCGTGAATCACATCATCGATATTGTCTTTAGGATTGATATCCTTAATACCGCGAGCGCATGCCAGCAAAGTCAGATCATGATTGCCCAGTACCGTCGCCGCAACTTCACTATCCACTAATTTTTTGATGAACCGCAAAGCGCCTACCGAGTTTTCACCCCGTGCGACGAGATCACCGGCAAACCATATAAAATCTTGGTCTGCATCAAACTTAATCTCTTTCAGTAAAGCTTTTAATGCTTCAAAACAGCCTTGAACATCACCAATGACATAGTTATAGCGAATATTGCGAGTCATAATTATTTAAGCCACCATTTGATCTGCTAATGCGACAAATTCTGCAAGTGTTAGGGTTTCTGGACGCGCCATTGGATCAACCCCTGCATTTTCAAAACCATCTTCAACCAACATGCCTTTTAAGCTGTTACGCAAGGTCTTGCGGCGCTGAGTAAAGACATGTGAAACTAAACGCGCAAGCGCTTTTTCATCTTTCGCCATAATCGGTTTAACGGCATAAGGCTCTAAACGGAATACCGCAGAGGTGACTTTTGGCGGCGGATTAAATGAGCCCGGTGGCACTTCAAATAAAAACGTCGGTTTGCAGAAATATTGAATCATCACCGATAAACGACCATATTCTTTAGTATTCGGTGAAGCGGTAATACGGTCCACGACTTCTTTTTGCAGCATGAAGTGCATGTCTTTGACTTTGTCGCCAAACTCCAAGAGATGAAACAGCAGCGGAGTCGAGATGTTATACGGCAAGTTGCCAACCACGCGCAGAGGACGGCCTTCGGCAAACAGCTCGGTAAAGTCATATTTCAGCGCGTCGGTTTCAACAATGGTCAAGCGCTCAGGATGCGGCACACGGCCCGGCAAACCTGCAGCTAAGTCACGGTCCAGCTCAACCACAGTTAGAGCATCACATTCACCAATTAAAGGCGATGTAAGCGCGGCAAGACCGGGACCAATTTCGACAATATTGTCACCAGTACGCGGATTTACCGAACGTACAATTTTGGCAATAACACGTTGATCATGTAAGAAATTCTGTCCAAACCGCTTACGCGTGTGATGCCCTTCATCTTTTGGGTTTAGGGCATTAATTTGATACATAAAATTCTCCGCATAGGTTTATTACAACGATTACTGACTTGATTCAAATTCACTCAAGCGAGCAAAAATTTCTTCGGACTTGGCCACATTATCCCGAGCCGCGTTAATTACACTGAGCAATGGCTCTCTTTGTTTCAACAAAGCCATTGTTTCAGATTTCATCATTTCTTCAGTTTCAGCCTGAATGGAGAGCAAACTTTCACGCATTTCAGCATTGTTTACGCGCTCTACACCGAGTTCGGGATTACCATTCAGTTGAGCCTTCAAAAAAATATTGAAAGTTTCAAAATCTGCTAAAAAGTCATCTAAATCGTCTGGATGAATAGAATTCACATCAGTTAAATTCAGCAAAGAATCCAACAGCCGTCCCGCAATAAAGACTTGATTTTTAGCAATAATCGCTTGCATTGCTGAATTGTTTGCTCTAGCCATCATATCAGCCAGAAGGTTATATTCAGCTTGAATACCTGGAATGGTTTCACTTACAAGAATTTGATATTCATATAGCGCATTCAGGCTATTTTGATGCTGTACAAGCAGATCAATATTAGCATTGATTGCCTGCCCATCTTGAAGCATTTTATCAGCACCGCCACGATTCGCATATTTTTTATGCATCGCGGTCAGCGCTTGATTAAATTTTTGCTGATTATGTTTAAAGCCATCCACGGCAGCCGGTGATGCAAAACGTATAAATCCTTCCGTCTGTTTTGGAATTTGCAGCGATAATACTTTTAAGTCACAAGAATGATGATCTGTAGCGAGCGTTGAACATGCTGACAGCATCAACGCTAACGCAATCCCAAAAAATGGGCGAATGATCGATTTCGCCCTAAGCATCTTGTTATTTTCCTGTTTTATTTTTGATAATTTTTTACTATTATTCATATAAAATTCAAACCTTTATTATTAAGTTTCGTTATTTTTCGCACGTGCTAATTCTAAAGCTAAATCGACCGCCACCTGTAAACTCGAACTTTTAGCAAGACCAGTTCCAGTCAGTGACAGTGCTGTGCCGTGATCCACTGAAGTCCGAATAAACGGTAAGCCCAAAGTGATATTGATGGCTTCGCCAAAGCCCTGCGACTTTAACACAGGCAAGCCCTGATCGTGATACATCGCCAAAACCGCATCGGCATCTTTTAAATTTTCAGGGGTAAATAAGGTATCAGCAGGTAAGCTCAGGCTCATATTCACCCCTTGAGCGCGATAACGCTCTAGCACCGGATTGATCACTTCAATCTCCTCCATGCCCAAATAGCCATCTTCACCCGCATGCGGATTTAAACCGCAGACTAAAATATGCGGATGATCTTTTTTAAATTGGGTTTTTAAATCATGAATTACAATATCAATGACTTGATGCAAACGTTCTTGAGTAATGGCATCCGCAACATCACGAAGCGGTAAATGTGTTGTTGCCAATGCGACACGGAGCGTTTTGGTCGCAAGCATCATCACGACACGATCAACGCCTGCAAATTCTTGATAAAACTCCGTATGTCCGCTGAAATGGATACCGGCATCATTAATAATCGACTTTTGCACAGGTGCAGTTGCAACACCTACACTTTTGCCAGACATCGCATAATCTGCAGAACGACGTAATTGTTCCAACACATAGGCTGCATTATTCACATCTAACTGACCTGCGATGACAGGTTTAGTCACAGGCACATGTTCTACATAAAGCTGACCTAGAGCTGCCGACTCCTCCTGCCCAACATAGTCGATCAGTTCAACTTCGAGCTTTAATTGTTGAGCGCGCTTGAGCAGCAAATCTTTATCAATAAGAACCACAATTGGCCTTTCATCTATTCGATTGGCTAAGCTCAAACAAATATCAGGTCCGATACCTGCGGGTTCACCGCTCGTGATATATAAAGGCAGCATGGGTTTATCCTGTGTGTGCAATAACATTATTATACTGTGTGATGCACATGACAGACCTAATTTTATTGACTAAAAATACCTGACAAAACTCAAAAATAAGCGCGTTGTACGACATTGTATGGAATGAAATCGAAAGCAAAACCTAAAATGTCAATGATCCAAATCAATGCAAATAAGAATCATAATGCCGCGCTGAACGACTGACACATGCTGCGGGTACTTCGTTATCAACCAAAAAGACATAACGCTCACAAGCAATAATCCAATCAACAGATAAACCAATAAATAACTAAGGAAAAATAAAGTGAGCATCATCAACAAAACGATGATCGCACCATCCGCCCCATGCAAATATACCAAATACAAAAAAGTTGGGCTTAAAATCAAGGTGCTACATAAGCCCATTAAATACCACCAATGTCGCAAAATAAGGGTTCAGATGTGTTTTTTAACAGATTAGAATTCGACATGATTTACTTTCATCCGCTTTTTTTATAATTTCTGGATTATCTACTGTTTATTGCTGAAGAAATATACTACAATACAGCGCTTGAAATTTTATATTTTCATTTGTGATTCTTCACGTATTCGTATAGAATCGCGTCTCCTTTTGTTTGGACAGCTTCCATAGTCCAAACCAACTATAATAGGTAGTGGTTTAATGAAAACTCTCAGCGCTAAGCCAGCTGAAGTTCAACACGACTGGTACGTTGTTGATGCTTCTGGCAAAACTTTAGGTCGCCTTGCGACTGAAATCGCTCGTCGTTTACGCGGTAAGCACAAAACTTCTTATACTCCTCACGTTGACACTGGTGACTACATCGTTGTTATCAATGCTGAGCAAGTTCAAGTGACTGGTAAAAAATCACTTGATAAGAAATATTATCGCCACACTGGTTTCCCTGGTGGTATTCGTGAAACTAATTTCGAAAAATTAGTTGCTCACAAACCAGAAGAAATCTTCGAACGTGCTGTAAAAGGCATGTTGCCAAAAGGTCCTCTTGGTTATGCAATGATCAAGAAAATGAAAGTGTACGCTGGTACTGAGCATCCACATACTGCTCAACAGCCACAAGTTTTGGACATCTAAGGGATACAGCACATGGCTACTAACTATGGTACAGGTCGCCGTAAGACCGCAACTGCACGTGTTTTCCTATCAGCTGGTACTGGTAAACTCGTAATCAACAACCGTTCTTTAGAACAATATTTCGGTCGTGAAACTGCTCGTATGGTTGTTAACCAACCACTTGAGCTTTTAGAAGCTACTGAGAAATATGACCTTTACATCACTGTTGCTGGTGGTGGTATCGGTGGTCAAGCAGGCGCTATCCGTCACGGTATTACTCGTGCATTGATCGCTTCTGACGAAACTCTTAAACCTGCTCTTCGTCAAGCTGGTTTCGTTACTCGTGATGCTCGTGAAGTTGAACGTAAGAAACTTGGTTTACGTAAAGCTCGTAAACGTCCTCAATTCTCTAAACGTTAATTCGTTTACCGAATCGGACAAAAAACCTTGGCTTATGCCAAGGTTTTTTTATATCTTGATTTTTATGAAGATGATGCAAATAGAATAACGATCCGATAAACAAAAAGACTAAAACTCGCAATTAAGCATATAACCGACAATATTAGTGTAATTGTACAGATGGTCATTTTGCTTTTTTGTTCTAGGATATCATCCTCTGCTCCATAATCAGAGGCATAACCTCCAGCGAGTGCCGTATAAAAGCCAATGCCCATAAAAATAACTGCAGCAAAAAATAATATTTTTTGTACAAGTGCAATGGTCATCATGCGGTGACGATCAGGTAAATGAATGACATGAAAAGCTATCAGATAAAATCAAATAAAACAAAACTGTAATTTTCACTGTAGCTGCATTGATATTGCTAAAGTCTCCGTGATTTTACTGTCTAATTTTAGTATCCTATCTTATTCATTTCTCATCGTCTCGGATTATGTCAGTCGAAAATGCACCTCTCCAAGGAATTACGCTTTACAGTCATGCGGATGACTTTCGCTCACACTGGATACGCTATGTACTTGCAGAGAAGCAAATCAAACATAATTTAATTATTGCTGATGATGAAGACGAAGATCTTGCGAGTTTAAATCCCTACAATCAACTTCCGATGATGATTGAAAATGGCCTAAAACTCTATAACAGCAGTATTATTGCCGAATATTTAGATGACCGTTATCGTCAAAATAAACTGTATGCAGATGCACCTATGCCTCGTGCAGAGCAACGTCAATATGTATGGCGCTTCGAACAAGATTGGTTAAGACTTGCCGATATTATGCTTCGCCATCCCGATACCCTCGATGAAAAAGCCAAGCAAAAAGCACAAAAACAATTACGTGATACACTCATTTCACTAACCCCCTTGTTTCAGCATTATCCTTATTTTATGTCTGAACAATTTAGCATGTTAGACTGTATGCTCGCGCCTATATTTCTGCGCCTAAAAGCCATGGGTATTGAGCTTCCCAAACAGCAATGCCGCCCTATATTTCTCTATTGCCAACGCATCTTTAGCCGTCCAGCATTTATCAAATCAATGACATTGCAGGAAAAAAATCGCTATAGCGAGCTTTTAGTAAAAAATTAATTTTCCATAAATATTCGAGTAAGCATTATGTCTGAACAGGAACTACAACTCACTCCAACACGTCCATACTTAACACGGGCACTTTATGAATGGATTTGTGAAAACCAACTTACCCCCTACCTACTTGTCGATGCGACACAGAATGGTACGATGGTGCCAGTTCAATATATTCAAGATGGCCAAATTGTCCTGAATATCGCACCTCATGCAACGCATGCGCTACACATGAGTAATGAGACGATTACTTTCTCTGCACGCTTTGGTGGCGTTTCGCAAAACCTCTATATCCCCTTTTCTGCTGTTCTAGGCATCTATGCACGTGAAAATGGTCAAGGCATGTTCTTCGATCCTCAAGAATATGAAGGTATTCAGAATGATCAAAATGCTTTAAAATCAAACGACCAAGAACAACAAGAGCAACCGAAGAAAAAACCGGGTTTAAGGTTGCTCGATTAAAGAATAAGGAAGCGAATAATGGCTTTTGATTTAGTACAATATTTTGTCGAACAAATAGAATCTCAAAAGCCTACGCTTTTAAGTCATTTAAATCGTGAAGAAAAACGACAACATTTACGTGAAATTAATGCTTTAACCTTAGGTGAATTGATTCATCAGCTACGCATTAATGGTGAAAAGGTTTATCAAGAAATTACTCAGCCTGATGAACTCTATATTCAGGAAGTTTCACGTCATCTCACCACCAACCCTTCAAATGCATCAACATTAGAACGCTCTGAACTCGAAAACCTAACTACAGAAGTTTTTCATTTACAATTAAATGAATTAAAACAACTTCATGATACAGGCTCACATTCACCGCAAAGTATTCGAGAATTACTCAACGGACAAATTGAACATCTTTCTGGTCAAGCGGATGATTGGGTTTGGTCAACAAACAACCTAACAGAGCTCCTTGGTTCTAAACCAAATCTTCAAGAAGAGATATCATTAGAGGCATCAATGAAGGAGTTCAATCAAATGGTTAATCAACAACATACACAAGAAGACGTAACAACTGAAGTACAAGTACCGACTTGGTCAAAAATTGTAGAGCCAGTAGTTGCAGTGGTGATTCTATGGATTTTGGCATCTGCAGCATGTAATATTTTTGCTTAATTGACTTCATTTCTCTAAATCTATGACCTGCTTTTTAAGCAGGTTTTTTTTAATCGAATATTTAGGATATTGATATTTTAAATATAAAATTTACCCGATAAAAGTAGCCAAATAATGATCCCAGGCAGTATCGTGGACAACCTATCCCTCTAAATTCTTAAAATATTTCTGCTCAAAGGCTTCTGGGCTTAACCAACCATTTGCAGAGTGCCTTCTCACTCGATTGTAGTAAATCTCAATATAGTCAAACAAGACAACATTGGCTTCTTTTCGGGTCAAAAATACACTGCCATGTACCACATGACCTTTAAATGTGTGAAAGAAGCTTTCTGTTACTGCATTATCCCATGAGCAATATACTGCGCAAGGCCTCGTCTAGACATGCTTTGGATGCAGTTATTCATCTAGACATGCTTTGGATGCAGTTATTCATCAATAATAGCGCTCTAAAATCACGACTACAGTGCTGTGAGCCTTGGTCAGAATGGACCATGATATTCGTTGGATACCCGCCCACAATTCAAATTATGCAGTCATTGGCTTATGTTAGCTTGGATGATTTCAGAAGAACGAACCATTCATGAAATTTTAAATAAACCCTTTTATCATCCAACTTTAGAAGAAGGGTTAAGAACTGCATTAAAGCATGCACGACGTCAGTTAAGATAATTTTATCGTTTTAGGTCGATTTATAGCGTTGGATTTCCAACGCTTTATTTTCGCCCCCTTTTATCTTTTTTCCACGCATAAAAAAACACCCCCTGAGATATCAGGGGGTGTTTCGAATAATGAGCTGGCGATGACTTACTCTCACATGGGTAACCCCACACTACCATCAGCGCTAAGAGGTTTCACTTCTGAGTTCGG
>NZ_VOZA01000050.1:0-17590 GCF_013420015.1 Acinetobacter sp. YH12039
CTAGACAAAATGACACCAAATGAGTTTTACTATGATCAGCTACCCCAACAAAACAAGGTGGCTTAACTAGAGCGGAATATCACTTATAAATACGCTTTTAGTTGTTCAAACAAGTGGGACCACCTCTATTCGACTCCCTCATCCTGCTTCTCGTGTTCCAAATAAAGGAAAAATTCAACAACAAGCTTTAACTTACTTTGATATTTTTAATAATCAAGCGGAGCAAAATCCTGAAAAATTTAAAGAATTGATAAGAGATAAATTACTTAACTAAAATATATTTAACATAATGGGCGTTATACGAAATGCACAAATTGAAAAATATAAAAATCAAAAACTTATGATATAAATTATTTGCTCGATGATGTTCAAAAGCCGACTTGGAAACAAGTCGGCTTTTTTATGAGCAGTTTTGATAGTTCTTGCCAATAAATTTGACTAAAAATTACGCTTCTCAACTTGAGTTATACAATTTTGTGATACATTATTGTATATACAAATTTGAATGTTTTTTATGGAACAGTATTTTGAATGGGATGAGGCTAAGAATCGAAAGAATCAGAAAAAGCATGATATCTCTTTCGAAACTGCAAGCCTTGTTTTTGAAGATCCATTACGGATCTCAATCCAAGACAGACATACCGATGGTGAAGAACGTTGGCAAACCATTGGACGAGTTAAAGGCGTACTAATGTTATTGGTGGCTCACACCATTTTTGATGAAGATGACTGTGAAATCATACGAATCATTAGTGCAAGGCAAGTGACTAAAGCGGAGCGAAACAAATATGAGCATGGTTAGATACTCACGCAAAGAGCTGAATGAGAAATTTGGTGAGAAGCAAGATGCTGAAATTCAACGCTTGCTTGCTAAAGGCACGGTTCCTGATGATCAGCTAGATCTATCAGATATTCCTGAAATTACCGATTGGAGCAGTGCTGTACGCCAAAATCAATTTTACCGCCCAGTGAAGCAACAAACTTCAATTCGGTTAGATGCTGATGTACTTGCTTGGTTCAAAGCACAAGGCAAAGGTTATCAAACACGAATGAATGAAATTTTACGGGATGCTATGCTGAAAGAATTAAAAAATCATCAATAAAAATGGGAGCTTAAGCTCCCATTTTTGACTTCGCATAACGCCCATTATGTTAATTTTAGTTTTCCTTAATACGACAAAAATATCTACTTCATTTCACGAGAATTTCTTTTGCTAAAAGTTCTTCTTTCGTTACACCGAAATATCTTATTTCTAATTTAGGCCTGCCTAACATCTTTAAAAGATTGTTTTCATCATTTATATTTTTTATAGCTTTGCTTACACAATCAATTACGTCATTAGTTTTAGAAATAGCTTCTTTTTCAGATACTTGATCGCTTACTTTTCGAGATATTAAGTCATCAAAATATATCCTATATTCTTCACAAACTAGATAAAAATAAGGGTCTAATCTATCTAAATCATATTCAGATTCAAAGGGTTTACGATCTAATAAATCTTTTTCAGGATAAATAATCAATTGTCCTGCATCGAACCAAAACTCCACAGAAAAATTATCAAACTCAATTCCATTTAAATCATTACTAAAATTTTGAAAATACTGTAATAAAAGATTTTCTATATCCTCTAAAAACTCTTTATTCTTAATATCAAATATTAAAGATTCATTAGAAATAGCTTTGATACAATCTTCTTGAATATCTAACCCCTTTAAAGTCATTTTTACTCCATTTAAATTTTTAGGTTTTGGTGCATTAAGAATTTTGATTAACTTAACATAATGGCGGTTATACGAAATTCACCGTTTCGAGCCCCAAATATCAAGTTTATTTCTTGCATAAATGTATCCTATAGGATACATTCTACTTATGTACTCAATATATACCACTGAAGTCTTTGATGACTGGTTCACCAAGTTAAAAGACCAGCAGGCAAAAAGACGCATACAAGTCCGAATTGATCGGGTTGAAGATGGAAACTTTGGAGATACTGAGCCGGTCGGTGAAGGTGTTTCTGAATTACGTTTCTTCTTTGGGCCAGGCTATAGGATTTATTACTGCAAGCAAGGGCAAAGGGTTGTTATTCTTTTAGCAGGCGGAGATAAGTCTACGCAAAGTAAAGATATAAAACTTGCCCTGCAATTGGCACAAGATTTAGAGGAGGAGCTATAAATGGCTATTAAACTTCGCAAATGGGACAGTGCTGAGCATCTTAAAACAGAGGATGATATGCAGGCTTACTTACAAGCATGTATTGAAGAATCTAATGGCGATGCCGCATTCATTGCAAAGGCTTTAGGTAACATTGCAAAAGCTAAAGGAATGGCTCAATTATCACGAGATACAGGCTTAGGCCGAGAAAGTCTTTATAAAGCACTTTCTGGTGATGTTAACCCTAGTTTTGATACTGTGATTAAAGTTGTAAAAGCACTGAATTTACGCTTAGCAATTTAAAAAAAGTTATTAAAAAATGGAGCTTTAGGCTCCATTTTTTAATTTCGTATAAGGTGTATTATGTTAATTTTAGAAATTCTTAATTTCCATCTATCCAAACTTGCTTGATCCAATCTGCTAAATCTTCCCACTGCTCATCGCTATATCCATCTGCTGTCCAATATCTAATTTTATGATTAGGAGATAGGCAATAATAACTACCATTATCTTCACAAATAGGTAGCCAATCTTCTGGCAGACCTTGCTCCCTAGCATCATTTAATATCTGAGATAGCCCTCGATAGCATTCTTTCTCATCTGTAAGAGACGCTAATTCAATTGTTCCATAAAAGATATTGCTAATCTCTTTCAAAACTTTTTTATAATCTTTTGGAAAAATAAAACCTATTTTTCGTTCATAAGCAGATATGAAAATATCATCAGGTAGTTCTATGTTTAGACGACTATTCCCAGATAGTTCTTTTAATTCTTGAATAATGTTATCAAGCTTATTTTGCATATACATTCTGCTCTATCGCATTAAAGTTCTTACTACAATTTAACATAATGGCTGTTATGCGAAACGAGATCTACCAGCTCTCGTTTTTTGTTATGGAAACTGCTAAAATTCAAATACGCCATTGACGTATAAAGAGTCCATGTTATTTATTGAAACCAGCATCTTTACCAAGCAAATTAAAGACCTTGTATCTGATGAGGAATATCGTCAACTTCAGCAAGATCTTTTGGTACAGCCTGATAGAGGTGACCTAATCAAGAATGGCGGTGGTATTCGCAAAGTACGTTGTGCTCAAGGTAACAAAGGGAAAAGTGGTGGGATACGGGTGATTTATTATTGGGTCACCGAGGATGATCAGATCTTTTTCTTAGTGGCTTATCCAAAATCAGTAAAAGATAATTTAACAGATAAGGAAACCGCCATTCTGCACCAACTCGTGAAGGAGCAATTTCATGGATAACAACTTATTTGATGACTTGGTTGCTTCAATCAAAGAAGCTGGAGCTATCAAACGTAAAGAAGTTAAAGCAAGCCGAGTTACAGAACTCGAATTGCCTGATATTAAAGAAGTACGTGAAAAAACTGGCTTGAGCCAAAATGAATTTGCTGCACGTCTACATATTAGCCCCCGTACCCTGCAAAATTGGGAACAGGGACGACGCTATCCAACTGGACCAGCAGCTACATTGATTCGAATTTTAGATGCTCACCCAAGCCTTATTTGAAAAAATTACTTAAAAAATGGGAGCTTAAGGCTCCCATTTTTATTTCGTATAAGGTGTATTATGTTAATTTTAGAAAATCTTCACTACTATTATTTTAAAATAAGCCTTATATCCAAGCATAAAACAAGGTTGTCTAGACTTCTTTTAACAGTAAAGTTATCATAAAACTGAATTTTATTTTTTAGGTAAGTTTATGCATTCTATCCGCATTCGTTAAGACACAACTATTTGCATAGTGACACTATTTTATAATGGTGGGCTTTTGTTGTGTCTTTAAGAATATATGCGGATATATAAAGTAAAAGTATGCTTAATTTATAAGTATGCTTTTAGTGCATAGTTTCCAGTTATAACTTAATTGACTAGCTATTTGTCCACCCTGTGGATGAATAGCTTTTTTTTTGGGAGGACACTGTGATGCTAGCTTTTGTTTTCACCTAAATCCTGTTTGCTGCATAAAAAATTTCAAGAGCTAAACAGGAGTAAATAAAAATGAGTTTAATTATTAAAGCGAGAAACATACGCTTGGATTATGCTGGGCGTGATGTTTTGGATATTGATGAATTGGAAATTCACTCTTATGACCGTATTGGTCTTGTGGGTGATAACGGAGCAGGAAAGAGTAGTTTACTCAAAGTACTTAATGGCGAAATTGTTTTAGCCGAAGCGACATTACAGCGTTTTGGTGATTTTGCACATATCAGCCAACTGGGCGGAATCGAAATAGAAACGGTCGAAGACCGGGCAATGTTATCTCGCCTTGGTGTTTCCAATGTACAAAACGACACAATGAGTGGCGGAGAGGAAACTCGTGCAAAAATTGCTGCCGCATTTTCCCAACAAGTACATGGCATTCTAGCGGATGAACCAACCAGCCACCTTGATCTCAATGGAATAGATCTACTTATTGGTCAACTTAAAGCATTTGATGGAGCATTACTTGTTATCAGTCATGACCGATATTTTCTTGATATGGTTGTAGACAAGATATGGGAGTTAAAAGACGGTAAAATTACGGAATATTGGGGTGGTTACTCGGATTACTTGCGTCAAAAAGAAGAAGAGCGACAACACCAAGCCGTAGAATATGAGCTGATGATGAAGGAACGGGAGCGATTAGAATCTGCTGTGCAAGAAAAACGCCAGCAAGCTAATCGATTAGACAATAAGAAAAAAGGAGAAAAATCCAAAAACTCTACCGAAAGTGCTGGACGACTTGGGCATGCAAAAATGACTGGCACCAAGCAAAGAAAACTGTATCAGGCAGCTAAGAGTATGGAAAAGCGTTTGGCTGCATTAGAAGATATTCAAGCACCAGAGCATTTGCGTTCTATTCGTTTTCGTCAAAGTTCAGCCCTAGAACTGCACAATAAGTTCCCGATTACGGCAGATGGTCTGAGCTTAAAATTTGGTAGCCGTACTATCTTTGATGACGCTAACTTTATAATACCGCTTGGCGCTAAAGTCGCTATAACTGGATCGAATGGAACAGGGAAAACGTCCTTGTTAAAAATGATATCAGAACGTGCTGATGGATTAACCATATCTCCAAAAGCTGAAATTGGCTACTTTACACAAACAGGATATAAATTTAACACGCATAAATCTGTGCTCTCCTTTATGCAGGAAGAGTGCGAGTACACAGTTGCGGAAATTCGTGCAGTATTGGCTTCAATGGGGATCGGAGCGAATGATATTCAAAAAAACTTATCCGACTTATCGGGAGGTGAAATCATCAAACTGCTTTTATCCAAAATGCTTTTAGGAAAATATAATATTTTGCTTATGGATGAACCAGGAAACTATCTTGACCTAAAAAGTATTGCCGCATTAGAAACAATGATGAAGTCCTATGCAGGAACTATTATCTTCGTATCTCATGACAAGCAATTGGTCGATAATATTGCTGACATTATCTACGAGATCAAAGACCACAAAATCATCAAGACTTTTGAGAGAGATTGTTAATGATAGCCAATCTAATCCGAACATTAATTATTGAACTCTTTAAAGGAAATTAAAAATGACAATTCAAGATATTCAATCACTTGCTGAAGCACACGGCTTGTTGCTTACGGACAAAATGAATTTCAATGAAATGGGCATTGATTTTAAGGTCGTTTTTGCTCTTGATACAAAGGGGCAACAATGGTTGCTGCGTATTCCTCGTCGTGATGGCAGGAGGGAACAAATCAAGAAAGAAAAACGCATTTTAGAATTGGTAAAAAAACATCTTTCTGTAGAGGTTCCTGATTGGAGAATTTCATCTACAGAATTAGTGGCTTATCCCATACTTAAAGATAATCCTGTTTTAAATTTGGATGCTGAAACCTATGAAATAATTTGGAATATGGACAAAGATAGCCCGAAATACATAACATCTTTGGCAAAAACCTTATTTGAAATCCATAGTATTCCTGAAAAAGAAGTTCGGGAAAATGATTTGAAAATTATGAAACCTTCAGATTTAAGACCTGAAATAGCAAACAATTTGCAGTTAGTAAAATCTGAAATTGGTATAAGTGAGCAATTGGAAACCCGCTACAGAAAATGGTTGGATAATGATGTTCTATGGGCAGATTTCACCCAATTTATACATGGCGATTTATATGCTGGGCATGTACTAGCTTCAAAGGATGGAGCTGTTTCAGGCGTTATTGATTGGTCAACAGCCCATATAGATGACCCAGCGATTGATTTTGCTGGGCATGTAACTTTGTTTGGAGAAGAAAGCCTCAAAACTCTAATCATCGAGTATGAAAAACTAGGGGGTAAAGTTTGGAATAAACTATATGAACAGACTTTAGAAAGAGCAGCGGCCTCTCCTTTGATGTATGGTTTATTTGCCTTAGAAACTCAAAATGAAAGCCTTATCGTTGGAGCAAAAGCTCAGTTGGGAGTTATATAATTTAAAAATATGATTGCTGAGAACTGCCTTGTTTTGAAACTTGGTTGGCTTTAATTAGTTTTTAGTATTCTTTATAGAAAATGCCTCGATCAAGGGGCATTTCTAACAATCATTTAACATAAAA
The DNA here is from genome assembly GCF_013420015.1 of Acinetobacter sp. YH12039. Lineage (NCBI taxonomy): Bacteria > Pseudomonadati > Pseudomonadota > Gammaproteobacteria > Moraxellales > Moraxellaceae > Acinetobacter > Acinetobacter sp. YH12039. Next base: position 6,712 of record NZ_VOZA01000050.1, read on the forward strand.
TTTCTTATGTGAAGTAACCTGAATGCAGCGGTGCCCCATTGGGGGCGCGTTGAGATAAGCCTCTTTTAGATAACTTTAGCAACTCGATAGACAGTTGCAACTCCACAATTCACTGCTTTGGCAATTTCTTCCTTAGTCATATTGCCAACTACTAGCAATTCTTTTATTCGTTTATGTTTAGCCTCATTTGCCTTCTTGCCTGTTGGTTTGTAACCCGAACGTGCCAGGCCCTGCTTAATACGTTCTATACGTTTCTCATTGTCTAGGCGGGCCATTGTTGCCAGAAGATCAATCAACATATTGTTGATGAGTTCCAAGATTGAATGAGTAATGCTGTCACTGGTTTGAATCATTTGGTAGGTAGTAGGAAGATCTGCTACGACTAAACGAAGTCCCTTCTCCTGGATCCTGCGCTTCAGCTCTTGAAAATCTCGTTGGGTTAGGCGTGATAAGCGGTCAATACTTTCAACTAACAATGTGTCACCTTGATTTGCTTCTGACAGTAGCTTATTCAATTCAGGTCGGTCTAACTTCGTACCACTATAGTTTTCCACGTACACAATGGTTTCACCCAAATTCAAGTTTTGGTTTAGATCCTGAAGAATCTGCAAAGCCCTTTCTGCATCTTGATCTTTAGTTGAAGCTCGTAGATAAATACGTGTATTCATTTCTATCATTTAATCTTAATTCTATTAGATTAATGATAATACTATCATTTAATTATTGCATTAAGTCTAATGATAGATATTGTATGCGATTTGGCTCGCTATCATTCAGGTATAGTCTTTTGATAAAAAAAGCATGACTAAAAGCCATGCCTTGGGAATTCGTATAACGTGTATTATGTTAATTTTAGATAAATTAAATATTACTCCAAGGTATATGACTTCCTTTAGCTTCTAGGGCTATTCTATTTAATAGTTCATATCCATCCATTTCAGTGTTCAATAAGACTGCTGAAACACATTTTGAAAAAAATAAAACCATTTCTTTTTCAAAGTTACGTCTTAAATCAAAGCCTTCTAGACTTATCTTTTGCTGATTTTGTAAACCAAGAGCAGCTTTGAACGTAAGTTGAACAAAATTAGATGGATTAAACCCAGATTTATCAGTAATTGACATGAGTTTGTTATACTCTGCTAATTTTGCAGCATCTAACATAGAAAATGTCGCTTTTATTAACTCATTAGATGCATCTATTTGTTGAGAAACATTAGCCTTTGGCATGGAAGCTATCCATTCATGTGCAATATTTCTAATATCTAGATTAATTATATTTTTGCTATTTGCTAATTTTAAAACTCCTTTTAAAGCTAAAAAAAGTATAAAAATGATAAAGAGAATGATGAAAGCGATAATTTTCATAGATTTTTATAAGAAAACTTTTAGTATGTTTCATTGTATCACTTCAAATTCATGAAGAGTTAAATTTCATAACCACATGTTATATTAAGATATTTTTTATATGAGAAGATAAATGAAATATTTCATTGCTCAATTAGTATTAATTTTGATGATTTTACCTTTACAAACTTATGCGCAAAGCATGACTGAAAAAGATTTCATACAATCAATGTTTGACTATACAAATCAGCAGAATAATTTAACTAAGCAGATATCCATCCAAGCAAAAAATAAAGATTTAGCTAAAGGAGCTAAATTAACTTGTCAATTAAGAGGAATTAACTATAAAAAAGATAAAATAATTAAGTCCCATCCACAATATCATAAGTTGTTGAACCCTCAATTCTTCATCCATAATGATGGGATAATAAAGCAAACTGAAGAAACTTTATCATATACCTCTAGATTAGGTTATTCATGTTCTAAGCATCGACTTTAGAGTAAAAATTAATTTATGCAAATTTAATTAAAAAATGTTTTAAATATAAAAGGTTAAATGTAAATGATTAGTGCAATTCTTAATATAGCCTGTAAAATTTTAATCATAATTTTATGGATTTGGGGTATTGTCGTGGCGAAAGGCTTCTGGTGGACTTTACTAGCAATCGTATTTGCTCCATATGCACTATATCTTGCAATAGTTGACATTTTTTAATGTGAGTCATGGATTAGTTTTGCCATGTTATAGATGAGTGAAATAGAAATTTTTACTATCTATTTAACATAAAATCTCTTATGCGCAGTTCGAGTGTAAGCCCCAAGTAGAAATGTCCGGTTTAACGATTGCCCGTCCTAAGATCTCAGAACGTAAGGTACTTTGATGAACATCCTGGTTCTCAAAACTCGAAACTTTATTGAAAAGTTCTATTGAGGTTTATAAGTACCTCAAAATAAAAAAATGCCTGAAGTTCAGGCATTTTTTACGTCATCAATCTCTACTAAAAAGCTTACAGCTATCAAAAAATGAGAGTTTTACTCTTTTGAATACGACTTAATTTTTTCAAAAATTGGATAGAAATCTAATCCCTCATCTTTCATCGTAGAAATCAACGCAACGATTACAGCGATATGTGTAGGAACCACACCTTGTTTACTGTAATTCGTAATCGAATTGGGTTTCATATCCAATAAGGCAGCAAATTCCTTAATTGAAAGCCCTGCTTTACCGATAAGACGTTGAAATTCAGTATATGGCATTTGATTAAATTTATAGAAATCGTGTTTTGAGATTATAGCATAGGGTTATATTTACATAAAAACACATAAAATTATGTGGTAAACACATTATTTTATGTGTTATAAATAGTTTATCAACGAAACTATTTATCATCTCTATAGGAGACATACTATGTACTCATACCCTAATTCAAACGCTGAAAAGAAAATTGCCCTCATGATCATCAATGACTTTTTCATTCAAAAAGCACATGAACTCTGGATTTTTTTACAACTCGACCCGAGCTTTAACGACTATGAAGCAACAGTCATTTGGACTCGACGTTATCTAGAGGAACACCCAGAAGGTGAATACAGCGACATTCAAAAAGCCTTCCTTTCTTGTTTCCCAGAACACTTCTTCAACTTTGACTATTGAGTTATGAATCGTCTTTACTCTTTTGTGGCTTGAAACCCGCATAAACACTATAAAACCCTGGCAGGATACCGGGGTTTTTTATTGCAATATTCTACACACCTGGCAAATTGGCAATCATCATCATGATTATTCGGAATTTACCCTTCTTATTGTTTAAGAAAATGGATATCTAAATCCAATCAATCACTGAGAAGCCTGATATATCAGGCTTTTTATTACTAAAGATAACTTCTGTTAATCTAATTATTTTTAACTATTTTTTTCCTGCCTTACACTCTGATAAAGCTAAATAAATTTCTTTTATATACTCAGGAACGACTTCACCCTCATACTCAATCATTGCTAATTTATCAATGACCTTCAGAAATATTGGCCACCTGAAGTACAAAGTATCAAGATCCATATCAATCTGCTCAAATATTATAGATTTTTCGATCTTATTGATGATCCTCTTATTTCCTACAATGGCTTTTCTAACTTGATCTGGTGTCAAGGTATCAATATTAAGACCCAATTCTTTATAAGCAGCAATCACAGCGCCACCGAGCTGATACTTTCGATTGTTTTCAGCTTTACGCTTTTTCCCAGCATCCTTTTTCTGGATCTGACTCAAATACAGCTCTAAATCAGCATATTGCAGTTTTTGAGCTTTGAAATTCAGATATCGGGTACACATCGTCTTCAGAATATTCAGTTCAGCAATACCCAGTTGATTGTCCTGGTATGCATGAAACAACTCGATAAATTTAGCTTCATATTCGGTCCGTCTAGGATTTTTAGACAGCTCATCAAACAGCAGCTGAAGCTTCAGATGCTCTCTGTAAGGTTTTAATGTTTCTTTGACTAATATTTTCTGTGCTTCAGACAACATCTCAAAATTAAAGTCTTCAGCCTCCAATGCATCAATGACCTGATTCTGTAATTCAGTACGTCGATTGTTCTCTAATAAAAAATCCACGAAAGCATGTAACTCTGCTCTCTGAAGTAACTGAGCTGGTCGACCACGCTTTTTTGCTTTTTCCATTTCCATCATCTGTCGCCAAATTTTCAGAACTGCAACCTCTTCAAATATGGTTTTACCATATTTGAAGAGGGCAGTCTGAAAATAATTATTTAAATTAAAAATAAAATTTCTTGAAAAGAATTTTTATTTTTAATTTAAATAATTCGCACTTGACAGTTTCTCCTAATCGGAGAAACTAGTACGCAATGGGGCGCTTCCCCCTTGACCCCCTTCAACCGGATTTTTCAGCCATCCAGGCATTCCAAATCCGTGCGGTTTTCATCTCGTTTCACTCCATAAAAACCGGTCTCAAACCATCAGAGGTGAACATGGCAACCTACCATTTCAGCATCAAAAGCAAGAATAAAGGCTACGCCACCCAGCATTACCTCTATATTGCTCGGTTGATGCAGTACGAAGGCATCAGGAAAAAAAGCGAAGAAGTCCTAGAACATGTTGAACCTGGACGTTGCATGCCCGCCTTTGTCAAAGATCCGATTGAGTTTTGGCAGGCAGCCGATAGTCATGAACGAGCCAATGCCAAGGCCTACATGGAGTATGAAATTGCCCTACCAAATGAGTTCACGCCAGAACAGCGTAAAACGCTCATAGAGACGTTTTTAGACAAACATATAGTTCCACAGCAATATCCGCACTCATACGCAATACACAACGTAAAATCACGCATCAGTGGCGAAGATCAGCCTCATTGTCACCTGATGTTCTCGCTAAAAGCGGATGACGGCATTGAACGCAGCGCAGAACAGTACTTCAAACGCTATAACCCTCAAGATCCAGCCAAAGGCGGTGCCAAAAAAATCCAACTGCAAGATGGCTATGAAAACTATTCCACTTTTTTAATTTATATCCGAAAACAATGGGAAAACCATCTGAATGATGCCCTTGCACAGCACTGTCCAACCGTCACCTACACACTGGATGGCCAAGACATAACCATCAAAAATCAGGTTTCAGCAGACAGCTATGAAAAATATAACGAGATCCACGGCACGCTATACCTTCCAGAGCCAAAACTAGGCGTTGGCCAACAAAATGCGACAGCGGAATATCTCGCCCAAATCCAAAAAATCAGAGAACACAACCAGCAAGAACGAAAACTCGAAGAACGCCAAAAGCAATTAGATCAACAACATGAATATTTTTATAGTGCTGAAAACCATCCATTTTCATCATTGGAAGTGATGTATTACCTGAATTATTTAGTGAAGAACCAGAAAAATAAGGAAAAACTGGAAAAAGATTTTAGTGAAATTATCAAAACCCAAGAGCCTATATTGCATCAAGAAGGCTGGAACCTTCAGAACATGAATCGAAAATTGAGAGATTCAGAGCATAACTCAACGCCATGCTTTGAGTTTGAAGTGCATTCCCAGCCAAAGTATCCATTACCCATGCAGAATAAGCCCCCTCAACCGGTTCAACCCGAACAGCCAAAGCCAAAATCTGATGATTATGATTACGGTGGTCCAGGTTTTTAAAATTATCTGGTTTTATTCAGGCCTTACAGAGCGAGTGTCTACGAGCGAACAGACACAATTAAAATTTTCGCCATGTTTTTTCCCTGATTACAAACTCCCCTTTGCTGCTGAGACTGAGATACAGAGCATCCCGGAGGGTGCGAACAGATTTAATTTGCATCTAGGTCGAGCGAAGCGAGTATAAAAAACTTATGAGCGAAGCGAATTCCGAGTTGCTTTTGCTTTTTTTGAAGTTATCACGAGATTAACCCAAAAATTGCCCCTTCGAACTGAGCGTAAGCGAAGTTCAATAGAGTTTGAGCGTAGCGAAAACATAGGGCAATTTTTCATGACCTAGGCTTTTAATTATTTTTAATACTTTTAAATGCTTTTAGGCATACTGAAAGCCTTTATTAGCAATGCTTTTAGGAGTTATATAGCAACGTTTCCTCGGTTATATAGCAACGTTTCCTCGGTTATATAGCAACGTTTCCTCGGTTATATAGCAACGTTTCCTCGGTATTTGACAACAGGATTTTATTGTGTTGTTATAGCAACACAATAAAATAGTTGCTAAATAGAATGACATGAAAGACTTGGTTGTAAAATCAAATAAACTTGTACAAGCTTTACAGACACTTACCTTAACTGAAACTCGCCTATTACAATTAGCAATTGTGGATGCTCGTGAAACAGGACAAGGGTTATCAACTGATGAGCCATTAGAGTTAAACGCTACTCGCTATGCACAAGCCTTTAATGTTTCCCCAGATGCAGCATATTTAGCGTTAATCGAAGCAGAAGATTCTTTATTTAAAAGACAATTCACCATTACCAATGAAGATGGCACCCTAACAAAAAGTCGTTGGATCCAAGATGCTAACTATAGAAAAGGTGAAGGTAGGATATTAGTTACTTTAACTCGTGTGGTAATTGAGCATGTCACTAAAATAGATGGTTTTGAGCAATATTTTACTAGCTATCATTTGAAAAAAACTTCAGATTTCAAAAGTGTTTATGCTGTTCGTCTTTATGAGTTATTAATGCAATGGAAATCCGTAGGTAAAACACCTGTTTTTGAATTAAATAAGTTTCGCAACCAACTCGGTATAGGTGTTAATGAATATACTCGAATGGAAGCATTTAAAAGACGTGTCTTAGATATTGCTATCGACCAGATGAATGAGTTTTCCGATATCACTGTTAAATACGAACAACATAAAAAAGGCCGTTCTATTTCAGGTTTTTCATTCACATTCAAACAGAAGAAAACGAGCAATCAATCGGTAGAAAACAAGCGAGATCCAAATACGGTAGATATTTTCTCAACCATGACAGATGCTCAACGCCACTTGTTTGCCAACAAACTTTCGCAGCTTCCTGAAATGAGTAAATACTCCCAGGGCACAGAAAGCTATCAGCAGTTCGCTGTACGTATTGCTGAAATGCTCCAAACCCCAGAGAAATTCAAAGAATTATTCCCTTATCTTCAAAAAGTTGGTTTTACATTTGCATAAAATTCAAACTTGATCATTTGCCTATTAGGCAGTCTAATAGGCAGTAAATTTTTACAAGTTTAGGCATAGGCTTACAGGATGAAAACCCTTACAGTTCTTGAACTTTCCAAGCTGTACAACATCAATAGACAAACAATTTACAACAACATAAAGAAAGGAATTTTAAGTAAAAATTCTGAGAATAAGATTGATCTAGCGGAAGCAATCCGTGTTTTTGGGGAACCCGTCAAAAAACAGGATGTAAAAGAATCTGTAAAAGTAGACAGTCCAAATTCGGCAGAAGTTTTACTGCTTAGACAGCAGATAGACATGTTGAAAAATCAGCTTGATGATGCCAAAGATCGGGAATCTTTCTATCAAAACCAAATTGAAACGATGCAACGCCTATTAGAAGCCCCAAAACCTAATATGACTACGTTTACCGATCAAGAATTAGTGCAACCCAGCATAGTCAAACCAGATCCCGAACCTGACACAGCAGAAGCTAAACATGACGGATTGACTACTCCAGAGCGGAGGGAAAATAAGCGGATTCCAGTGCCGGAGCATGTTGAACAGGAACCGGAGAAAAGGGGCTTTTGGAGCCGTTTTTTTAGACCCTATGATTAACCACGATTGTTAAACTGATATGAACAAAGTCGTGAAACATTGATCAAAGAATAGGCGTGGAACGTGAAAAATCATAAAAAAAGCCCACCTTGGGGAAGATGAGCTATAAACTAGAAACTACAGCATTGATTTCTATAGATAATTATAGCGCATTTCGTATAAGGTGTATTATGTTAATTTTAGAAAATCTTCACTACTATTATTTTAAAATAAGCCTTATATCCAAGCATAAAACAAGGTTGTCTAGACTTCTTTTAACAGTAAAGTTATCATAAAACTGAATTTTATTTTTTAGGTAAGTTTATGCATTCTATCCGCATTCGTTAAGACACAACTATTTGCATAGTGACACTATTTTATAATGGTGGGCTTTTGTTGTGTCTTTAAGAATATATGCGGATATATAAAGTAAAAGTATGCTTAATTTATAAGTATGCTTTTAGTGCATAGTTTCCAGTTATAACTTAATTGACTAGCTATTTGTCCACCCTGTGGATGAATAGCTTTTTTTTTGGGAGGACACTGTGATGCTAGCTTTTGTTTTCACCTAAATCCTGTTTGCTGCATAAAAAATTTCAAGAGCTAAACAGGAGTAAATAAAAATGAGTTTAATTATTAAAGCGAGAAACATACGCTTGGATTATGCTGGGCGTGATGTTTTGGATATTGATGAATTGGAAATTCACTCTTATGACCGTATTGGTCTTGTGGGTGATAACGGAGCAGGAAAGAGTAGTTTACTCAAAGTACTTAATGGCGAAATTGTTTTAGCCGAAGCGACATTACAGCGTTTTGGTGATTTTGCACATATCAGCCAACTGGGCGGAATCGAAATAGAAACGGTCGAAGACCGGGCAATGTTATCTCGCCTTGGTGTTTCCAATGTACAAAACGACACAATGAGTGGCGGAGAGGAAACTCGTGCAAAAATTGCTGCCGCATTTTCCCAACAAGTACATGGCATTCTAGCGGATGAACCAACCAGCCACCTTGATCTCAATGGAATAGATCTACTTATTGGTCAACTTAAAGCATTTGATGGAGCATTACTTGTTATCAGTCATGACCGATATTTTCTTGATATGGTTGTAGACAAGATATGGGAGTTAAAAGACGGTAAAATTACGGAATATTGGGGTGGTTACTCGGATTACTTGCGTCAAAAAGAAGAAGAGCGACAACACCAAGCCGTAGAATATGAGCTGATGATGAAGGAACGGGAGCGATTAGAATCTGCTGTGCAAGAAAAACGCCAGCAAGCTAATCGATTAGACAATAAGAAAAAAGGAGAAAAATCCAAAAACTCTACCGAAAGTGCTGGACGACTTGGGCATGCAAAAATGACTGGCACCAAGCAAAGAAAACTGTATCAGGCAGCTAAGAGTATGGAAAAGCGTTTGGCTGCATTAGAAGATATTCAAGCACCAGAGCATTTGCGTTCTATTCGTTTTCGTCAAAGTTCAGCCCTAGAACTGCACAATAAGTTCCCGATTACGGCAGATGGTCTGAGCTTAAAATTTGGTAGCCGTACTATCTTTGATGACGCTAACTTTATAATACCGCTTGGCGCTAAAGTCGCTATAACTGTATCTAATGGAACAGGTAAATCGTCCTTGTTATAATTGATATCAGAACGTTCTGTTGGATTTTCCATATCTTCAAAAGCTGAAATTGGCTACTTTACACAAACAGGATATAAATTTAACACGCATAAATCTGTGCTCTCCTTTATGCAGGAAGAGTGCGAGTACACAGTTGCGGAAATTCGTGCAGTATTGGCTTCAATGGGGATCGGAGCGAATGATATTCAAAAAAACTTATCCGACTTATCGGGAGGTGAAATCATCAAACTGCTTTTATCCAAAATGCTTTTAGGAAAATATAATATTTTGCTTATGGATGAACCAGGAAACTATCTTGACCTAAAAAGTATTGCCGCATTAGAAACAATGATGAAGTCCTATGCAGGAACTATTATCTTCGTATCTCATGACAAGCAATTGGTCGATAATATTGCTGACATTATCTACGAGATCAAAGACCACAAAATCATCAAGACTTTTGAGAGAGATTGTTAATGATAGCCAATCTAATCCGAACATTAATTATTGAACTCTTTAAAGGAAATTAAAAATGACAATTCAAGATATTCAATCACTTGCTGAAGCACACGGCTTGTTGCTTACGGACAAAATGAATTTCAATGAAATGGGCATTGATTTTAAGGTCGTTTTTGCTCTTGATACAAAGGGGCAACAATGGTTGCTGCGTATTCCTCGTCGTGATGGCATGAGGGAACAAATCAAGAAAGAAAAACGCATTTTAGAATTGGTAAAAAAACATCTTTCTGTAGAGGTTCCTGATTGGAGAATTTCATCTACAGAATTAGTGGCTTATCCCATACTTAAAGATAATCCTGTTTTAAATTTGGATGCTGAAACCTATGAAATAATTTGGAATATGGACAAAGATAGCCCGAAATACATAACATCTTTGGCAAAAACCTTATTTGAAATCCATAGTATTCCTGAAAAAGAAGTTCGGGAAAATGATTTGAAAATTATGAAACCTTCAGATTTAAGACCTGAAATAGCAAACAATTTGCAGTTAGTAAAATCTGAAATTGGTATAAGTGAGCAATTGGAAACCCGCTACAGAAAATGGTTGGATAATGATGTTCTATGGGCAGATTTCACCCAATTTATACATGGCGATTTATATGCTGGGCATGTACTAGCTTCAAAGGATGGAGCTGTTTCAGGCGTTATTGATTGGTCAACAGCCCATATAGATGACCCAGCGATTGATTTTGCTGGGCATGTAACTTTGTTTGGAGAAGAAAGCCTCAAAACTCTAATCATCGAGTATGAAAAACTAGGGGGTAAAGTTTGGAATAAACTATATGAACAGACTTTAGAAAGAGCAGCGGCCTCTCCTTTGATGTATGGTTTATTTGCCTTAGAAACTCAAAATGAAAGCCTTATCGTTGGAGCAAAAGCTCAGTTGGGAGTTATATAATTTAAAAATATGATTGCTGAGAACTGCCTTGTTTTGAAACTTGGTTGGCTTTAATTAGTTTTTAGTATTCTTTATAGAAAATGCCTCGATCAAGGGGCATTTCTAACAATCATTTAACATAAAATTTCTGGCACTGTTGCAAATAGAGATTTGAGTCGATGATGTTCCCTTTAAAAAGTACTTAGAGACCGAAAACCCTGTTGATTAGACACACTTCACCCTGAGGCTGACCATAATAAAATGACGATGCTTGTCC
>NZ_VOZA01000004.1:0-153838 GCF_013420015.1 Acinetobacter sp. YH12039
ATTCATATTAAGCTTTACGAGGGCGTTGTATCGTCTGACGAGACGTGTATCAAGATGGGAGATATTAAATTGAAGAGCATGCTCTTCAATTTAACCCAAAACTTGGGATTTGTGTAGATACCTATGCCTTGTAGGAGAGGGTTAGGGTGAGGTGAATGCAATACGATATTGATGTTATGCCGCAAATAATGGACTAAAACCTTTTTTACGCAATAATTTGCGGTACATGCTAGAACTGCGGTCCGCCGGGAAATGCGCTTCGATGCTTAAATCCAAAGGCAAATATTCAGGCTTTTGTGATTCAGAGACTAATCGGTCTTCCTCAAATATTTTCAGGTTAAAGTCGTAAGCATCTTCGACAGGTAAGTCCTTGTCATAATTACGGCAAATGGGAGCAAATAGACGGGTGGAGCGGGCAGTCATCGGTGAAGCCACATTCATAATCACTTGCTTGCTGTCGTTTGGAAAATGTATGGTGAGTGTTGCAGTAAAAGGCAGATGAATTTCAAAATGCCGCAGCCATTGAAAGCCATCTTGTCCACGTTGTTCTAAACCAATCGGGTAGCGCCCAACACTGCTCCAATAATCCGCATTAAACCCTGTTTCAGTCTCAAATGTTTTATAGTCAGGTACTTCTACATTTTCAGGGTCACCAAAGGTATCGGGATGTACCCATGCAAAATGCGCAACATCAATAAAGCCTTCAAGCTGCCGGCCTGCAAAACATTGAAAATCGACCGTTGGGCACACCAATTGCTGAAACTCGGCTTCATCCCAATATGGCATTGCAGGTATATTCGGCGCAGTATCTTTAGCGGCAGTAAGTGAGCACCATATCAGTCCATAACGCTCAACAGCAGCATAAGTACGTAAGTTAAAGCGAGGTGAAATTTTGTGCTCAGGATGTGCAGGGATGCGATTGCAATGACCGTGTTCACCAAAGCGTAAACCATGATAGCGGCAGACAACGCCTAGACCATCATTTTTACCTAAACTTAGGGGTACGCCGCGGTGTGGGCAGGCATCTTTAGCGATAATCAGTTCATCTCCCATTTTATAAATGACGAGCGGCATATCTAAAAGCATGGTGCCATAAGGTTGTTCGCTGATTTCACGTGCTAATGCAATCGGATACCAATATTCTGCAAGTAAGTGCCAGTCATGTTCTTCAAAAGTCATATGCACAGGCAAGTCCGGATTAAATGTCGCAATGGCTTTGCTGGTCATTTTAGGCTCTGTTTTTATGTAAACTTGCATATTGAGCGAACTAAAAATGTAATGAAATTTCAATTATTGGAATACGGAGGAATAAAAAATCGAACATGCAAATGTGCAACATTCAGAAAAGGAGGGGAAATTGAAAAAAGAAAATAAGACAAAAGATGACAAGGACATGAATTCTTACGAATATCAAAGTAGAAATAAATAAGACCAATACTTTGATAAATTTCATTACATATTGAAAAATAAAGAATTATATTTAAATCAATGTGCAATCATCAATTATCATAAAAGCGTCATAAAGATGTAACCTAACTGTCATACTCTAAAATCAAAATGCAGATATCGAAAAAGTACAAGACTTTAAAAACAAAAGTGGCGTACTCCAATAAATGCATCAATTAAGAGAGATGAGAATGCGCTTAAATCATATCGCACTTGCTATGGTACTCACTACTGGGGCAACAGTCGCTACAACTGCAAATGCAGCTCGTGACACGATCCAAATTGCTGGTTCTTCAACTGTACTGCCTTATGCAAGTATTGTTGCAGAAGAGTTTGGTAATACATTCCCACAATTTAAAGCACCTGTCGTAGGTTCAGGCGGTACTTCAGGTGGTTTGAAACAATTCTGTAATGGTGTAGGCGACAACACAATTGACGTTGCAAACGCATCTCGTAAAATTAAAGATACTGAATTGGCTGCATGTAAAAAAGCCGGCGTTAACCAAATCTTAGAAATTAAAGTTGGATATGACGGTATCGTATTTGCGTCAAATGCGAAAAAAGCGGCATTCAAACTTCGCCCACAGCACGTATTTGCTGCACTCGCTGCTGAACTACCATCAAAAGGTAAATTGGTTCCAAACCCATACACACGTTGGAATCAAATCGACCCAACATTACCAAACGAAGCAATCACTTTAGTTATTCCTGCATCAAACCACGGTACACGTGAAGTGTTCCAAGAAAAAATGGTCGATGCTGGCTGTGAAACTTATGAAGCTTTCGCAAAATTAGATAAAGATGCTCAGAAAAAAGCATGTTCAACTTTCCGTAAAGATGGTCGTGTGATTGAAATCGCAGGCGACTATACAGAGACATTGGCACGCTTAAAAACTTCACCTAACGCTGTAGGTGTATTCGGTCTAGGTTTCTATGACCAAAACCGTGACAAGTTACGTGTAGCAACAGTCAATAACGTTGCACCTTCTGAGAAGACGATTTTAAATGGTTCATACCCAGTATCTCGTCCATTGTTCTTCTACGTAAAAGGTGAGCACTTAAAATCAATTAAAGGCTTAAAAGAGTTCACAGGATTCTTCCTTAGCAAAAAAGTATCAGGTAAAGGTTCTAAGCTAGAAAAAGCAGGCTTAATTTCAATGTCTGATAAAGAACGCGCTGCAGTTCTTGCAAACTTTAAAGCGGGTAAAGCAGTTAAATAATTGGATTGAAACAGCCAATGGCAGGATTGACCTGCCATTGGCTTTTTGCAAAGAAACAGTTTTTTCAAGAAGGGCTTTTGAAAAAACAGTGGAGATTACATGAATCTGCTACTTATTGGTGTGTTGCTCGCAATTATTGCAATCGCTTATCAAGTTGGACTGACCAAAAGTCGCAAACTTGCAGGTAAAGGCAATAACTCAGCAATGTTGCATTCACGACCGGGCTACTATGGTGTTTTGGTCGCTTTATGGTGTGGGATTCCCGCTTTTTTAATCTTGATTGTTTGGAACTTGGTTGAACCGAGTATTTTTCAACATGTTATTTTAAATAATGTCCCTGAAAATATTCGTTTAAGTTTAGATCCTGCAAGCACGAGCGTAATGGTTGACCGCGTTCAAGCGATTGCTTCTGGTTTTGGGGTGAGTGATACGCCAGCTGCATATGAACTTGCAGCAGCAGAACAATTAAAGAAAATTGAAAACATCGGCTCATATGCAAAATTGGCCATTGTGATTTGTGCGGCATTGATTGGTTTAGTCATGGCTAAACGCCGCATCGCAGAAAAATATCGTGCACGTAACCAAGTCGAAAAAGTCATTAATATCGCATTGGCACTGTGTTCGGGTGTCGCAATCCTGACAACAGTTGGCATTGTGATGTCGATGTTCAGTGAAGCCATGCGTTTCTTTAGTTTTGTCAGTCCACTCGATTTCTTCTTAGGCACTGAATGGAACCCCGGTTTTAGTACATCAGGGAATGCCGAAGGTAGTTATGGTTTGCTGCCACTCCTTTGGGGCACACTCATGGTCAGTGGTATTGCGCTATTGGTTGCTGTTCCTGTTGGTTTGATGATTGCCATTTACTTAGCTGAATATGCCAAGCCAAGTTTCCGTGCTTGGGCAAAACCGGCCATTGAAGTTCTCGCAGGTATTCCAACGATTGTTTACGGTGTATTTGCCTTAATGATTATTGGACCTTTTGCAAAACAGCTCGGCGCGTATATTGGACTCGATATTAATGCAACCAGTGCTTTAACAGCAGGCTTTGTGATGGGGATTATGATTATCCCATTCGTTTCATCATTATCTGACGACATCATTACTCAAGTGCCTCGCGCGCTTCGTGATGGTTCACTTGGTTTGGGTGCTACAAAATCAGAAACCATTCGCCAAGTGGTGATTCCAGCAGCATTGCCGGGCATCATCGGTGCATTCTTATTGGCAGCATCTCGTGCAATTGGTGAAACCATGATTGTGGTGCTTGCAGCAGGGAACAGTCCTTTACTGCATATCAACCCACTCGAAGCGGTGTCTACCGTCACTATTACCATCGTAAACCAATTAACAGGTGATACAGACTTTGCGAGTCCTCAAGCATTAGTTGCTTTTGCACTCGGTTTAACACTGTTTGTGATTACCTTAGGGCTGAATATTGTTGCACTGTACATTGTGCGTAAATACCGTGAGCAATACGAATGAGTACTACGAATACATCAAACATGGATCAAAAATTTGATTCACATGCAGCCGCTGAGCTTCGTGAAAAACGTAAGAAAATCATTGAAAACTCATTGGCGAAAAGACACCGTAAAGAAAATACCTTCCGTGTCTTGGGTTTTAGTGCAGTAGTGACTGGCTTATTGTTCGTCGTGCTATTGTTTGGCAGTATTTTAGCCAAAGGCTTACCAGCATTCTGGCAAAGCTCGATGACGGTGCCTGTGTTTTTTGATCCAAGTATCGTCAATGTAGGTGCGAAACCGGTTCAAAAAGAAGGTGAATCTCCTGCACAGTTCCAAGAGCGTTTTATTGCTTGGCAAACTGAAATGGGCATGGTGGATTGGGATGCGCTGATTGTGAATGGGATCATTGCAAAAGATCCAGCGATTGCCTCTCAACGTGATGATCTCAACAGTTTATATACCAGTTCAGAAGCATATCGCTTACGTGACATGGTTATGGCAGATCCATCATTGATTGGCCAAAAGCAAGATTTGAAAATCCTTGCAGATGCCAATGTCGATGTCTGGTTAGCGGGTAATATTGACCGCAGCTTGCCTGATGAACAGCAACAATTGAGCCCAGAAGTACGCCAACTCGCAGATAAACTCAAGGCTGACGGTGTTATCACCAACTCATTTAATACTGAAATATTTAAAAATCCAGACTCTCGTAGCTCACCTGCAACTTCAGGTTTAGCAGGGGCGTTTATGGGTTCACTCTTCATGATGCTGATCGTGATCATTATTTCGATTCCAATCGGTGTAGCATCCGCAATTTACTTAGAAGAATTTGCACCTAAAAACTGGATTACGGATGTTGTCGAAGTCAACATTAACAACCTAGCAGCGGTTCCTTCGATTGTCTTTGGTTTACTTGGTGCTGCGATCTTTATTGGTTGGATGCACATGCCGCTTTCGGCACCTGTGGTTGGTGGTTTGGTCTTAAGTTTGATGACACTACCAACGGTCATTATTACCACACGTGCATCACTAAAAGCTGTCCCGCCATCGATTCGTCAAGCAGCTTTAGGTTTGGGTGCATCACGTTTACAAACTGTATTTCACCATGTCTTGCCACTGGCATTACCGGGTATTTTAACCGGTGCCATTATTGGTGTTGCACAAGCCCTAGGTGAAACTGCTCCATTATTATTGATTGGTATGAGTGCCTTTGTGGCAAGTGTACCAACCACTCCTTTAGATCAATCCACTGCATTACCTGTACAAATTTTCCTTTGGCAAGGTAACGAACTACGTAACTTCTTTGAAGGGCGTACCGCAGCAGCAATCATTGTACTTCTTGCTCTCATGATCGGCTTAAACAGTTTAGCCATCTGGTTGCGTAAGAAATTTGAAGTACGCTGGTAATTGAGGGCATTATATGAATAGCGTCGTTACAACTGAAAAGAATTCCTTAGATCAGGATAAGTCCGTGAATCCAGAACAAACACAATTTACCTCTGCACAGGGCAGCCAAAAACAAACCAATACTGCGTTTGTGTCACAATTCGATACGCAATCTAGCGCGAAAAAAGATGCGAAATCGACCAATGTGAAAATCAGTACCAATGATGTGCATGTGTACTATGGTGAATCTGAAGCGATCAAAGGCATTGATCTGAACATTTATGAAAATGAAGTGATTGCCTTTATTGGACCGTCTGGTTGTGGTAAGTCAACGTTTCTACGTACGCTCAACCGTATGAATGACACGATTGATTCTTGTCGTGTGACAGGGCAAGTGCTCATGGATAATCAAGATATCTATGATCCAAATCTCGATGTGGTGTTACTTCGTGCCCAAGTGGGTATGGTTTTCCAAAAGCCAAATCCATTCCCTAAGTCAATTTTTGACAATGTGGCTTATGGTCCTAAACTGCATGGATTGGCGCGTGACAAATACGACATGGAAGAAATTGTTGAAAATAGTCTGCGTAAAGCAGGGCTTTGGGATGAAGTGAAAGATCGTTTGAACCAACCGGGTACGGGGCTTTCAGGTGGTCAGCAGCAACGTCTTTGTATTGCGCGAACCATTGCAGTTAGTCCTGAAGTGATTTTGATGGATGAACCTTGTTCAGCACTCGATCCGATTGCAACAGCAAAAGTAGAAGAACTCATCACTGAACTTTCAGCGCAATATACCATTGCGATTGTGACACACTCGATGCAACAAGCAGCGCGTGTTTCTGACCGTACCGCATATTTCCATTTGGGTGATTTAATTGAAGTGAATTCCACTGAAAAAGTCTTTACCCAACCGGATCATCAGCTTACAGAAGCCTATATTACCGGTCGTTTTGGTTAATCTGGTCTGTTTAAAAATAGAGCCGAAAGGCTCTTTTTTTATGAAGTCAATAATTAGGTCAAAAAGTCTTGATAAAAATAAAATGCTCAATTTGGCTCAATGAGAATTATTTTCAAAAAATAGATTGAATTTTTGTGATGCAACCCACATGTTATACAACATAAATATGAATTAAATGAGTTTCAATTTTATGCTATTTCATAATCCCAAGTTGCCTGCGGAAATTCGTGTAAGCCATTTAAATGCACGTATTAATGAACAACGAAAAAAAATTGCGCAAACGACTGCATCTAAACTTGAGCTGCTGCAACTAAGCCAACAATTATCAAAAGAAGCGCGCGCACGTAAAAAGAATAACCAAAAAATTTATGTAATCGATTTTAATGGTGATACCGCTGCATCTGCGGTAACGAGTCTACGTGAAGAAATTACCCTGATCTTAGCGACAGCAAAAGCAGGACGTGACCGCGTGGTTTTACGTTTAGAAAGTCCAGGCGGGATGGTGCATGGCTATGGTCTGGCCGCTGCACAATTGGTACGTTTACGTGATGCTGGATTTAACTTAACCATTTGCGTGGATAAAGTTGCTGCAAGCGGTGGCTATATGATGGCCTGCATTGCAAATGAGATCGTTTCAGCACCATTTGCCGTGGTGGGTTCGATTGGTGTAGTTGCACAAGTGCCGAACTTTAACCGTTTATTGAAAGAAAAACATATCGATTTTGAACTGTATACCGCGGGTCAGTTCAAACGTACCGTAACTATGTTTGGTGAAAATACTGCTGAAGGTAAAGCCAAATTTGAAGAAGAGTTACAGCAAACCCATAACTTGTTTAAACACTTTGTTGAAAAATACCGTCCTCAGCTCAATGTCGATAAAGTTGCCACAGGTGAGCATTGGTATGGTCAAGATGCAATGGATCTCAATTTGGTCGATAAACTCCAAACGTCAGATGAATATCTATTAAGTCTTATGCCACAACATGATGTATATATGATTGAAACCCGCAAAAAACCAACACTGGGTGAGAAGTTAGGCTTACAAGCAGCACAAATTGCGGATTCATTGGTTCCTGCTGTCATGTCAAAAGTGATGGAATCATTGAGCAAAGCCAATTCGAGTCTTGTGCAGTTGCGTGATCCAAAGCTTTAATTCTTTAAGTTTAAAAGCCAATCCAAAGATTGGCTTTTAATGGTTGGGTTTCTCAAATAAAGGGCTTTAAAACTGAAATCTGTATTTAATTTTCGTTTGATATTATTATTTTTTATCCTTACTTCTTTTTTAGTTTTTAACTATATTTCTAATAATCAGCAGTCTGAGGAAATTAAAATAACGGATAGCCAACACCCAATAAATTTAGAATTGAAGCAAAAGGCCCAAGAAATTTTTGGCAATATTCTTATATTGGAAGGAAGTTATAGTTCTTACTCCTCGCATGATGTACTTTATAGTATCCATTATAAAGATTTCAGTATCGCTGATTTTTTAATTTATCATGATGAAATTTTGAAGAAAAACGAATGGGTTTTTCTGAAAAAAATGGCCCAGTCATATATTTATTGTCAAAATCGTCGCCAGTTAGAGATTATTCCCCCGAAGATATTAATTAAAAATGTAGATAATGAAGAGGGGGATATCATTAGACAATTGGATGAAGAATGGAATATTAATTTTTATCATTCAAGAAATAGCCATTTTAGTCAGTGTTCGAAACATGATAATTCTCATGAATGAAATAAATAATACGGTTCTTTTTTGTTTAATTATAATGTGTGAGTAATTATTCTGGGACTGGAAGAGTGCTCCTAGTAAAAATAGCATTTTAGGTAGTTAGAAGCTTATCTTTTAGCATGTGTTGTCTTTTTAAACCTTATATTTTTATGAGTCTAGAAGATTACCCAATACTTAGTAATACGAATCAACTCATATATTACATTGGCTTTTTCTATGCCAAAATTACTCAATAAATAATTATATATTAGGGTTTGTCTGTTCAGCACCAATTTGATAAGGTACTTAACTAATTATTTATTAGATGTTTATTACATAATAACACTGAGGGCGAAATGACAAAAATTGTCGTGATATCGAAGAGAGATCAAACGATTTTAAAAGAAACTCAGGCCAACAAAATACAAATATCTCAACCTTAAATTATTCAGTTAGAACTCAAGCCAATCGATATTCAATCGATCCATCGAGTAGGGAATCAATGTGTGATTACCCTGAAAAACGGTCAAAAAATCGTGATTGATCATTTTTATACAGATGACTTTGGCTCTGATAACTCTTTGGTTTTACATAGTGGGCCAGAGCAATTTGAACTGGTTGAAATGGATGTCGATGGCAAAACGGTGAGCTATCGTTCTGTGAATGAATTTGCGCAACCTTTATCTACATCCACTCAATTGAATCAGGCAACAACACCCATTCAAGCTACTGAAATTGCAAGTGAAGATGATGGTTCACCATCTCTACTTAAGGCGGGATTGGCGATCTTAGGTGCAGAAGCGGTATATCTGCTGGCTTTTGACAAAGAAGATGATCAATCCTCTAGCAATGACAAAACAGCGCCAAGTACGCCAACTGGAAGTTTTGATAGTGACGGAAAAGTCGTGTCCGGTAAGGCGGAAGCGGGTGCAACGGTTTATATCGTAGATGCGAAAGGCAATACGATTGGTCAATCTAAAGCAGATGCCGATGGCAACTATAAAATTACTTTAGATGACGCGATTACAGACGGCAATCGCGTGATTTTGTACGCTAAAGACAAGGCTGGAAATAGTTCTCAATCAATGATTTTAACGGGTAGTAAAGATACGATCGCCCCAGACGCTGCAAATGCACAAGTGGATGAAAGCGGTAAATTTGTCTCTGGTTTTGCCGAAGCGGGTGCAAAAGTATATGTTTATGCTGCAGATGGCACAACGCTTTTAGGTGGGCCTGTGACTGCGGCAAGTGATGGCAATTTCTCCATTGCATTAAGTGATACTTTACAAGCAGGTGAGACGGCTAAAGTCATTGTAGAAGATAAAGCTGGCAACAAATCTGAAGCGCAGTCGGTTGAGATGGGCAAAGATACGCTTCGACCTGATCAACCTAAGATTGAAGTGAATAAAGCCGGAACTGAGCTGGTTGGTACTGCCGAAGCCAACAGTACTATTAAAATTTTAGATGCAAATTCACAAGTCATCGCCACCACTACGGTAGATGCCAATGGTCAATTTAAACTAACATTGTCCCCAGCACTGTCGGATAGTAATAAGACAACCATTATTGTGGTTGATGCGGCAGGCAATCAATCGATATCGTTAAATGTCACTGCCGGAACGGATAATACGGCACCAGTGGCACCAACAGCAACAATCAATACAGATGGTACAGAAGTGTCCGGAAGCGCTGAAATTGGTGCCAAAATTACGATTAAAAACAGTGCGGGAAATACACTTGGTACCGCAACTGTTGGTGACGATGGTCGCTATACAGTAAAATTAAGCAGCGCAATAACAGATAATAATATTGTTCAAGTGACTGCGACAGATACATCAGGGAATATATCAAAGAGCACGCAAGTCATTGGAACAAAGGACACGATTGCTCCTTCCGCGCCGACATTGACGACTGTGTATGATGATCGCGAGACTACAAAGCTCACCATTAAACAGGGGGAGAGCACGCAAGATTCCACCCCAAGTTTTGAAGGCAAAGGTGAGGCCAATGCCACGATTACCATTTATAAAAATGGCGTCGCAGTGGCAACGGTCAAAGCAGATACCAGTGGAAAATGGTTGTATACACCAGAATCTGACTTAGCGGCAGGTAAGTATAGCTATAGTTTTACCCAAACGGATCTGGCTGGAAATACCAGTGCCAAAAGCTCAGCATTTGATTTTACCGTTGAAGCGATGGTAGTTGCCAAAGCGAGTTTATTCTTGATCTCAGAAGAACAGGCTTCGGATGAATTACAAGATCAAGCATCAGTGTTAACTGATGATAATAGCGTGTTTGATGTACTTGCACAGCACAGTATGTCGAGCTTTAGCCTAGACGAAACTAACGCATTCATTCCTAATGATCAAATTGATTTGAACAGCTTATTGAGCAATCAAGAACCAAACATTGCTCTTGATGAAATATCAGATGATTCATCTTATTTAAATCCGTCTATCAATCCGGTATCGGGTGTCACAGCAGTTTCAAATACAGAGCTTCAAACAGCATGGGGCGCTTTAGATCCGTTAGATCAAACCTTAAATGCGCTACCACTCTATTAATAATTAATACATCCATTCATGAATAAAGCGATAAAAAAGCACTCTGATGAGTGCTTTTTTATTTAGGATTTTTTCTGATTGAAATATAAAAGGCCGCCAGTGATCATCGCACCAAATGTTGCCAGCAGCATATCTTTATGCGCATCCCAAATATCACCTTGTTGCCCATTGTAATTTTCAGCTTCTTCTGGTGATAAGCCAATGGCAATCAGCCATTCGATCCATTCATAAAATAAACTGGTCGCCATGACGAATTGTATAACCAATAAAAAGAGTGTTCCGGCTTTTAACTGCGGTAGCCAGATTTGAAATATGCGATAAAAGAACGGGTAGAGCAGCAATCCATAGGCAAGATGTACAAGCCGATCATACATATTCCGAGTCCATCCCATGCTTTGGTCAAGGTTGAAACCGAGGAGAGCTTGTGTCCATTCAGAATAAGGCACATAAGAATATAAATAATGGGCACCAATGACATGAATCAGTAAAAAGCCAAGATACAGACAAACTGTTGTGAAAGTTAGCCCTATTTTATAGAGGAAAACGAGCAACACGATCAGCATAAACGCTGTGCCGATTTGATGGAGGATATACGCTTCCATTTCTAAAGGTTGGATACTGGCGATCACAATGGCAAGCGTTAATAACGCAAAAGCTAAGATGTGCTTAAGTTTTAATTTGAAATCAATCATGAAAAGGCAAAGCTCAAATTTTTTATCGGTGTGCAATGTTTATAATTCGCGGCAAGTATAGCCATAATGCGATGAAAGGTGTTAGTTCGACGGCGTTAGAATTTGTGCATTATTTTTTCAAATGTCATCAGCTAGCAACTAGGGATAAGTATTTTCAAAAAGATTGTATTAAACTCAGATGTATATCGAAGTTTATGTATTTGGAAGTAACTATGGCCGTTGTTGAGGCATTTATTGCGACTCAAAATTGTTATTTTAACTATGAGTTTGAAGAACTTAATTTAACAGATGATTTTCCAGAAGAGCTCTCTGTATCTTTGCGCGGCATGATGTTTCGCCATGAAATTCAGTATCCCAATGCCACATATTATGTTTATTACTCAGATGTTTTAACAGGCTGTGAATTACAACGGATGAAAGATGATTGGGCGAAATATTGCCCTGCAGAATAAAATTACGTCTAAATTTTCTATCTCCTTGCGGAGCATGCTCTTCATCCCAAAGGGAGTAGGAGTATATAGGTGGAAATAAAAAACGAGGCATGAAGCCTCGTTTTTTTGATCTATTTAAAATTAGATTTTAGAAATCAGATCTTTGAAATTAATTCAGCAATTTGTTTTGCTTGAGTTGATGCATTACCTGTATATGTTGCAGGTGTCATTTCAGCAAGACGTGCACGGTCAGCAGCTGGAACAGCTTCTAACTCGTTACCATTTACGAAATCAACCATTATTTCGCGAGTCATTGCTTGACCACGAGTTAGGGCTTTAAGTTTTTCGTAAGGTTTTTCAACTGCATAACGACGCATTACAGTTTGAATTGGTTCAGCAAGAACTTCTTGAGCATGGTCAAGGTCTTCTAGAATACGTTGAGCATTCAACTCAAGTTTGCCAATACCTTTAGAGCAAGCTTCAAATGCAATCAAGCTTTGTGCAAAACCAACACCCATGTTACGAAGCACAGTTGAGTCAGTTAAGTCACGCTGCCAACGAGATACAGGAAGTTTTTCACCAAGGTGAGCCAATACCGCATTCGCAATACCCAAGTTACCTTCAGAGTTTTCGAAGTCAATTGGGTTAACTTTATGTGGCATTGTTGAAGAACCAACTTCGCCTTCTTTCAAACGTTGTTTGAAGAAACCAAGTGAGATGTATCCCCAAACGTCACGGTTAAAGTCGATTAAGATTGTGTTGAAACGACGTAGCGCATCAAAAAGTTCCGCCATGTAGTCATGCGGTTCAATCTGAGTCGTGTACGGGTTGAAGGTTAAACCTAAAGACTCTACAAAAGCTTGAGAATGAGCAGGCCAGTTAATTTCAGGGTAAGCAGAGTAGTGCGCGTTGTAGTTACCTACAGCACCGTTAATTTTACCTAGAAGTTCAACTTGTTTGAATTGCTTGATTTGACGCGCTAAACGGTAAGCTACGTTCGCCATTTCTTTACCCAAAGTTGTTGGGCTAGCAGTTTGACCGTGTGTACGAGACAACATTGGTTGTTCAGCATGTTTTTCAGCCAAAGCAACGATTGAATCGATGATTTGTTGCATCGCAGCAACTAAAACTTCACGGCCATTTTTAAGCATTAAAGCATGAGACAAGTTGTTGATGTCTTCAGAGGTACATGCAAAGTGAATGAATTCGCCTGCATTTTTAAGCTCATCGATATGTGCGATTTGCTCTTTTAAGAAGTACTCAACTGCTTTTACGTCATGGTTAGTTGTACGTTCAATTTCTTTAATGCGGTTAGCATTATCTTCAGAGAAGTTCGCAACAATTGCATCAAGCGCAGCGTTGGTTTCAGCACTGAACGCTGGAACTTCAGTGATTTCAGGACGGTTTGCAAGCGCTTGTAACCAACGCACTTCAACAGTCACACGAGCATGGATTAAACCAAACTCAGAGAGGAAGGGACGTAGAGCATCACATTTGCTTGCGTAACGTCCATCTAATGGAGAAAGTGCGGTTAAAGCGTTCATAGCGATTCCTTAAATTTTGGAATTAAACGTAAAACAAAAAGCCCGTACTGCATCAGTTAAACCACCTGATACTGTAAACGGGCAAGATCTTGAATATCTTGGAGCAGCTTACGCTTGCTGAAAATCATACCCCACGAGCTACCGCCGAGCTGACGCCACAAGTGAGCCATTTGTAAGCCTGTGAATAATGTCGCGCGAATGCGGTTGGTATGTGCTGTATCTTTAAATGCTTCGGCATTGCCACGAACCATAATACGTGGATTAATTTGGCCAGCAGTTTCAATATAGGTTTGCGCTAAATTGGCAATGATACTTGGATGTAAATAATTATTATCGAAAAAGGAAAGCTGTCTCAGAATTTTTTGTTGGGATTGTTCAATGATTTCTACAAATTTAGGATTGCTATAGACTTTCTTTTCTAACTGCAATAATGCCATCGCATACGTCATGGGTAGCTTGGTATTGGCAAGTTTAGGCAGTCTAGATTTGGGAGAAGTATTGAAGGGCTGAGTAATGCTACTTTCTAAGGTTTTTAATCCCAGCGAAATATCCGCCAAGCCACTAAAAAAATCAAGTGTCTGACTAGACTGATTCGACTTAGGACGGATATTTAAACTGGCTTTAATGAGATGTTCAAAATAAAAGTTACCGCTTTCCCCGATACTCTGTTGCCCAGTCAATGCAGTCATGTGGGTCAGCTGTGTCGCTTGAAAAACAGCAGCTAACGCCAATGCACGATTTTGGCGAGTATTCAGAGTCTGAGGCTGTTGAAACGGTAACTCTGTCATCCGAAACAATCCTTATTCAATAAAATCCGGTTTAGGCGCATTGGTATGATGAATCACACCACCCCCTAAACAAACTTCACCGGTGTAGAACACCACACTTTGACCCGGTGTAACAGCACGTTGTGGCTCATCGAATTCGACACGCACACCATTTGGCGCTGTAGGGTCTTTAAATATTGTACAGTCTTGGTCAGGCTGACGATAACGAGTTTTCGCTGTGCAGCGGAAGCCTGATTCAGGAATCTCTTGTTCACCAGCCACCCAATCAATCGCTTCAGACCATAAAATGGTGCTTTGCATGAGTGGATGTTCATGACCTTGACCAATGACTAGGCGATTACCTTCGATATCTTTATGCAGTACAAACCAAGCGCCTTCTTCAGCACCTTTTAGACCACCAAGACCGATGCCACCACGTTGGCCGAGCGTATAGTACATTAAGCCGTGATGTTCACCAACCTCTTTACCTGTGTCAAGGACGATTTTTCCGGGTTGAGCAGGTAAATATTGCTTTAAGAAGTCATTAAATCGACGTTCACCAATAAAGCAGATTCCTGTTGAATCTTTTTTCTTCGCGGTGATTAGACCTAATTCTTCAGCGATTTTGCGTACTTGTGGTTTTTCAATTTCACCCACAGGGAACAAAGTTTTGTTAATTTCACGACCATGCACTGCATGTAGGAAATAGGTTTGGTCTTTGTTGTTGTCTAGGCCACGTAGTAGAGGAGCATACTCTTCACCACGTGAATTTTTTAGCGTTTCACCACGGCGGCAATAGTGGCCTGTCGCAATAAAGTCAGCACCTAAGTTCACAGCATGGTCTAGAAATGCACGGAATTTAATTTCTTTATTGCAGAGAATATCTGGGTTTGGTGTACGACCTGCGGCATATTCTTCTAAGAAATGCTCAAAGACACGGTCCCAATATTCCATCGCAAAGTTCGCGGTATGCAGTTTGATACCAATTTTGTCACAAACGGCTTGAGCATCGGCAAGATCTTCCATTGCCGTACAGTATTCCGTGCCGTCATCTTCTTCCCAGTTTTTCATGAAAAGACCTTCAACTTGATAACCTTGTTGAAGTAAAAGTGCTGCAGATACAGAAGAATCTACACCACCAGACATACCGACGATGACACGTTGTTGCATAGGATTAAGCATCCAAATTTGAAATTAAGGGAGAATTTTGGTGCTCGTAAATGAGCGATAAAGGAAATTTTTGACCTGAAAGAGCATCTTGTACAGCTTTGATGACTAATGGACTACGCGCACGGGCAGACTCAATGAGTTCATCAAGCGTCATCCATACTGCACCGACAATGCCTGTGTCTAACTGTGCATCGGCATGGTGCTGAATGTCTTTAGCTAAGAAACAGAAACGGAAATAAGTACGATCAGGGAACATCGGAGGAGTATAAGTATACATGCCTAGGAGGTTCGTGATTTCTACATCGTGACCTGTTTCTTCCATGGTTTCTCGAATGGCTGCTTCAATAATGGTTTCGCCAGCTTCGACATGACCTGCAGGTTGATTAAATACAGTATGGGTCACACCTTCTGTATGTTCTTCAACAAATAGGAATTTTCCGTCTTTTTCAACGACGGTTGCGACAGTGACGTGAGCAGTCCAAGCGGTCATAAAGCAGCACCATGGATAAGGATGCACTATTGTATAAAATTTTGGGGTGTGTGGCTATGATGGGAGGGGAATTCTTTGGAGAGAGATGATTTTTAGCGTAGAAATTTATGGAACACTGTTTCATAAATGGGGTTGGAAACAATGAATCATAAAAAGCCCTGTACAGTTGATATAGGCTTTTTTTGTAATATGGATATGATTAATATTAAAAAATAATTAATACATGCACTATTTCAATTGTTACTTTCAATTGCCATTTCATAAGAACCCTGAAATTGGAACTTCATTGTTTCATCTGTTGTCGAGTTAATGAATTTTTCCATTTGTTCTTTATACTCACCATGTCCTGATTTATACATAGCTAATAAATATCCCCATTTAGCATACGGATAGGCTGGATCATCTTTGGGGATAGTCTTTAATTCATTCCTTATACCTTCTGCTACTTTACTCTGACAAGATCGCAGGTCATTTTGCGGATATTTCAAAATTTGCATTAGTTCACAGTGCTTAAATAATTTAGCTTGAGTTGGTCTCTCATTGAGTTGTTTCTTATTTAATTCATAAGCCTCTTGATACATTTCTAAAGAGAGATAAATATTCATTTCTATTTTTTCTCGCTCATTTTGAGCTTGGATTTTTTTTACATCTAATAAAATATTTTTTAATTTTTCTTTAGATTTAGGGTTATGAATGTCTATATCATTCATTAATATTCTGTATTTTTGGATGATAATATCATCTGATAGGGATATTTTTTGTTCTTCTACAACTTCATTTTTCTTTGGAATCTCTTGTGCATTAGAGCATCCAGTTATAGTGAAAACTGTACTAAAAAGAATAGTTAAAATTAGATATTTTTTCATGAAATACGTCTAGCAGCCGAAGTTAATGTGAATGTATGGTAATCCTCCCATAAATAACCGAAGTTAAAAGTAGAGGTTAAGCAGCCATTAGAGGTGGCTTTCCTTTGTTAGCTTGATGTGGTCTTTCATGGTTGTAATGCCACAACCAGTTTGTTGCATAATCTTGTACTTCATCCAAAGTATCAAATAAATGCTTGCTCAGCCAACTATAACGTATGGTCCGATTATAGCGTTCAATATACGCATTCTGCTGTGGCTTACCCGGTTGAATATATTCAATACGAATACCGTGCTCAGTAGCCCAGCGCACAAATTCGTGACTGATAAATTCGGGACCATTATCGCATCGGATCACTAACGGTTTTTCTCTCCACTCCAGCAATTGATTCAACGTACGAATAACCCTGATTGTGGGCAATGAGAACCCTGCTTCAATGGCTAGGCCTTCGCGGCGGTAATCATCAATCACATTCAATAATCGAAACTTGCGACCATCGGAAAGCTGATCATGCATAAAATCTAATGACCAAACCTGATTTTCTCGGATTGGTTCTTTCAATGGTTCAGGCGCATGCCGTTTTAGTCTTCTTCTCGGTTTAATACGCAGATTCAGTGCCAACTCACAGTAAATGCGGTAAACCCGCTTGTGATTCCAGCAGCAACTCTCAACATGCCGTAAATACGAGAAGCACAAACCAAAGCCCCAATCGGAATTTTCCTCAGTGAGTTCAATGAGCTGTTCAGCAATGAGTGCATTGTCATCGCTGAGTTTGGCTTGATAGCGGTAGCAGGTTTCACTAATGCCAAATGCTTTACAAGCCAAACGAATACTAATGGCATGCTGGGCAACTGCCTGTTGTGCCATCTTACGCCGGCAAGATGGCTTTACCCTTGCGCAGCAGTGCTGCTCATTGCCATCGCTTCCTGGATGATTTCGGCCTTTAATCGCTCTTCCGCATACATCTTTTTAAGTCTGGTATTTTCGGCTTCTAGCTCTTTCAGTCGAGCCATTAATGATGTATCCATACCACCATATTTGGCACGCCATTTATAAAAGGTAGCATTACTCATGCCGTGTTCACGGCAAAGGGTAGCTACAGGTGTGCCAGACTCCGCCTGTTTTAAAATGGATATGATCTGGCTGTCAGTAAATTTAGATGTTTTCATGCAGAATCTCCTGCTCGTATCTTAAGAGAAAATTCTACTTTTAGATCCTTTTATTTTTAGGGGGGATTACCCCCGAACAAGTCCACCATTTTTAGTTTTTGCACCGTTAAATGCTACATAATATTTTGTGTGAGGCTTATGATTCCAATATAGTTGTTCTGCCTCATGAATTTTTTTTATATCTTCTTTTGAAAGCTTTTGTAGCTGCTCTTTTGGCAGTTGATGCAAAAAAGTAGGGCTAGTCATACTATGTCCAAATATTGTAATTATATTCGAGCTTAATAAAATAAGATGACTAATAAAATTTGAAAATGTAACTAGGGAAATACTATCTAATTTTATATTTATTCTAATATATGCATTTTAGGTGCAAAACAATAAATAAATTTTTAGCATTGAAATAATGCTTTAATATAAAATTAACCTAAATAAAATCTATTTTATTTATAATTCCCCGACACCTTCACATAATTTTGTGCTGAATAGGGCAAGAACGCTTTTTCTTTATCCGTCAGTGGTCGAACTTTCTTAACGGGACTACCGACATATAAATAATCACTTTCTAAAACTTTATTGGGTGGAACAAGTGAACCAGCGCCTATCATCACATCATCTTCAACGACAACATCATCTAAAATAATCGTACCTATACCGACTAAAACACGATTACCAATGGTACAACCGTGTAATTTCACATGATGACCAATCGTCACATCTTCACCAATAATCAGTGGAGAACCTTCAGGTTTATCGGCTTTTTTATGACTCACATGCAACATTGAGTGATCTTGCACATTAGAGTTTTTACCAATACGAATATGGTTTACATCACCACGAATCACAGCAAATGGCCAAACCGAAACATTTTCAGCCAATACAACATCGCCAATCACGACTGACATTTCATCGATATAGCAAGAGTCAGCAATACGTGGAACAGTGTCTAAATAAGGGCGAATGTTTTGGCTCATAGGAAAGTCATCTACAGGTTTTTAGGCAGTATAAAATAAAAAAGCACCTAGACCGAAATCTAGATGCTTTCACTTTAGTCTTAATATCGAGTTTTCATCAAACTTAGAATAAGTTGCTAAAGAATTGTTTGATGTGATCAATCATTTTTGCAAAGAAACCAGCTTCTTCAACATTTTGTAGAGCTACAAGTGGTTTTTCAGCAATGACTTTGCCATTAAGAGTTGCAACGTATTTACCGACCACTTGACCTTGTTTTAAAGGAGCAGTTAATTTTGGTTGAACAACCAATTGAGTTTTAATGGCGTTCGCTTCGCCTTTAGGCATCGTCACGTTAAAGTTTTCAGCTAGACCTACTTGAACTTCATTGTCTTTACCGTACCAAACTTTTGCTTTTGCAAGCACTTGTTTAGCAGGTTGAACTTTTACAGTTTCAAAGTTTGCATAACCCCAAGCTAAAATTTCACGTGTTTGAGATGCACGCTCGTTCATGCTTGGCGCACCAAAGATCACTGAAATTAAACGTAAAGGACCACGTTTAGCTGAAGTCGTTAAGCAGTAGCCCGCTTCTTCAGTATGGCCAGTTTTTAAACCATCTACACTTGGGTCAGTATAAAGCAGGGCATTACGGTTGCCTTGCTTAATGCCATTGAACGTAAATTCTTTTTCAGAGTAGATCGGATAGTATTTTGAACTGTCATGAATGATATGTTGCGCAAGAGTCGCCATATCTTTGGCAGTCGAGAAATGACCTTCAGCTGGCATACCTGTCGCATTGATGAATTGAGTATTCACCATGCCAATACGTTTCGCTTCTTGGTTCATCATGTGGGCAAAGGTGCCTTCATTGCCAGCAATATGTTCTGCCATAGCTTTAGAAGCATCGTTACCCGACTGAATGATAATGCCACGTAACATTTCTAATGCAGTTGCAGTACCGTTGAGCGGAACGTACATACATGACTCAGTGCTGCTGCCGCGACACCAAGCCGACTCATTCATACGTACTTTTTCATTTTCAGTTAGTTCACCGCTTAATAACTTTTGCTCAATGATGTAACTGGTCATCATTTTTGTCATTGAAGCCGGAGCTAATTTTTCGTTTTCATTTTTAGAAGCAAGGATTTGCCCTGTTTCATAGTCCATCAGCACATAAGATTTATTATTTAATTCAGGTGGTGCAGAAAGGACAGTTGCCGCGAATGAAAAACTAGGTGCAAGTAGTAATGCGGCAAGGGCGGTTTTTCGGGTCATTCTGGGGGGTTCCAATAACTTAGGTATAAGCACAAAGAGCCTAGCATTTTAGGACAAAGCTAGGCGGACTGCTATGGGGTGCAAGCGCTTATTTTAAAAGTATTGTAACCAATTGGTATTATTTGCTGTAAGCAGTCAATTCTTTGCAAATCGTACCATTTTTCTTATCGCCAGCTTTCTTCGCATCAGACTGCGCTTCTTTTAAAGCTTCTTTAAAACTTTTTTGTTTGCTGAGCTGTTGTAAGGCATTTACAGGGTTCTTTTCATTCGGCATATATTCTTTGGCTAATTTTGCATAACCCGCTTCAAACTTCGGCTGATCTTTGTCATTCACCAGTTTTGGACAAACTTCAGAAAGTACATAAATAGCTGCAAGTTCTTGACTGGTCACTTGAGGTGTAGGAGTCACTTCAATTTTTTCATCTGCGGCATGTGCAGACATGGTGGTGAACGCAAAAGCAGAAAGGCTAAGGGCACAAAGAGATTTTACAAAAGAGTTTTTCATTTAAATAACCTGTTAAATAACCTAAAAGATATCAAATAGCTAAAATTTATTAGCCAAGCTTAATCATATTTTGGGTAGAGATCAGTAGAAAATTGTATTGAAGCTGTTTAGAAATCAATACATTGTGAAAGAAAAAAGGATGAGGCTATAAAGCGTCATCCTTTTTTGGCAGGTTTGATGCAATTAGGACTAACCTATTGAGAGGGCGTCCAAATCTGAATGATCAATTAACCTTCATAATTTAAAACGTCATCACAAACTGATTTTTGTTCAGCTTTATCAGTTTCTTTAGCAGCTTGACGTGCTTCTTCAAGAACTGATTTATATTCGCTGTCAGACTGTAGTTTTTCTAAAGTCATTGATTTATCAGAATAATCAGCAAGATATGTTTTAGTGAGTGCTTGAATGTTGGCATCAAATTTTGCATTTTGACCAATAATCGCAGGGCATACTTCTAACATGACTTGTGCAGATGCAATGTCTTCTTTTACGATAGTATTGGCTTCTTCTTGAGTGAAGTCATTGTCTGCGACCACAGTTTGAGTCATGCAAGCTGCTAGAGCAAAGCCCAATAAACCACGAAGTGCTACGGTTTTATTCATTTTGTACACACACATTTATGCTGGATGTTGAAATGTAAATATATATAATTATTCATATATTTCAATAAAATGTTCTTGCGAGTCATTTTTAATTTTTTAGTAATGGAAATTTAGTTGTGAATATATTAATTGCCAATGATGATGGCGTTTTTGCTCCCGGTATCCAAGCTTTAGCACATGCATTGCGTCCTCTCGGTCGTGTGGTGATTGTTGCACCTGAAAGTGAACGCAGTGGTTTTTCAAGTGCACTGACTTTAGATCGACCATTACGACCTGTCGAAATTGCACCAAATATGTGGGCGGTAAATGGCACACCTGCGGACTGTGTGTATTTATCAATGAATGGTCTGTTCGATTTTGAATTTGATTTGGTGGTGAGTGGGATCAATAGCGGCGCAAATCTGGGTGATGATGTGCTGTATTCAGGGACGGTCGGTGCCGCATTTGAAGGTCGTCTAATGAAACAACCTGCGCTAGCCGTGTCTTTGGCTGGGCCGAATGTGCGTAGTTATAACAACCCTGAAGATTATGCCGTAGCTGCACAATGGGTGCATGACTTTATTGCCAATGGTTTACCTGCGCTACCTGCACGACATATTTTTAATATCAATATTCCAGATGTCGCTGAACTTCAAGGCACTAAAGTGACCTATCAAGGGCGACGTTTACAGTCCAAACCGATTACCAGTCATGTAGACCCGCGCGGTCGTCAAGTCTATTGGATTGGCTTGGCAGGTGAGGCCGTGGCAGAGCCTAAAAAAGGCTTAACGCATATTGAATCAGACTTCTTTGCAGTGGCAAATGGTTATGTCAGTGTAACGCCTATACAAATGGATGCTACAAACTATGAGATTTTGAATAACTTGCACTCAGAGTTATCTAAATCTTAAGTATTAATGTTATAACTTTGTGAAAATGGTTATGCCGCAACTTTTTTAGAGTGGATTTTTGCTAATCTTAGCCCATTCATAATGACTATATTTGAATTATTAGTGAGGAAGATGATGTCCCTGGTGTCACAATATCGCGTTATTACCGCTCCTGCAGCATTATTTAAGACCCTTGTTTTATCTGCTGCGGTTGTTACGACTTTGGTCATGACTGGCTGTGCGTCAAAACCACAAATTAATAATGCGACCCGTTATGCGACTGCTCCGGATTATTATACAGTTCGTTCGGGAGATACTTTAAGTGGCATTGCCGCTCGCTATGGTTTGAGCTATGTCAGCATTGCAGAAATGAACGATATTGCGCAGCCTTATCGCATCTATGTTGGACAATCCATTCGCCTTAAAAATGGCGGCTCACGTCGTACAACGTCTACGCAAGCCATGACTCAAGCGGCACCAATTCAACGCCAAACGATTGCAATGCCAACGCAAACAGCGCCCGTGACTCAAGCTTCAACCACTCCATCGACAGTGACGCGAACTACAGTTCCAACGCCAGTGGTCAGTTCTTCAAGTTTACGTTGGGTGAGTCCAGTATCGCGTCCTACGGTATTACAAGGCTATAATTTAGCATCGAATGTGAAAGGAACACGTTACGCAGGTAATACAGGTGATCCTATTTTTGCAGCAGCTGATGGTCAAGTGGTCTATGCCGCCGATGGTCTTAAAGAGTACGGCAATTTAATTTTGGTGAAGCATATTAATGGCTATATCACTGCATATGCACATAACAGTAAAATGAATGTCAAAAGTGGCGATACTGTGAAAGCAGGGCAGCAAATTGGTGAGATGGGTTCATCGGGTACAAACCGTACGATGCTTGAGTTTCAGGTGCGTTTAGATGGTAAACCAATCAATCCAACTGCAGTTTTACCAAATAATTAAATATATAATGCAAAAGCAAAATATCCCCGTATAATACAATGAGTTGCTTTTATCGAAAGATGAAGCTTCTCATAAGTTTATGAGGGAAATTTATGTTAGATCAACTTCGAGCAATGGGTGTCTTTGCTTGCGTTGTGGAAAAAAATTCGTTTAGCGGTGCTGCTCGTGAGTTAGGTATTACCACGAGTGCCGTGAGTCAGCAAATCCGCTCACTAGAGCAGGATATGGAAGTCATTCTTTTACATCGTTCAACACGTAAGTTAAGTTTGACAGAAGCTGGACAAGCTTTTTTTCATAGTTGCCAAGAGATGCTATCTGCCGCAGAGCGCGGCAAAATTCGTATCAATGAACTTCGTGACGACTTAGTCGGTGAATTACGTATTGCATCGACACCAGAAATTTGTGCGAATCATGTGATTCCTGCATTGTCACATTGGATGTCGGCACATCGCGGTTTATCCGTTCATCTAGAAGCAGATAATCAATATATCGACTTAATTGATGGACGCATTGATATTGCGCTACGAATGAGTTCAAAAATTGATGATCAACAGTTTCATGTGGTGCCATTGGCACATGTTGAACAAGTTCTCGTTGCAGCACCAAGCTATATCAATCAAACCAGTTTAATTACACGACCAGAAGATTTACAAAATCATGATATGGTTCAAATAAATTTGGTTAGAAACTTTCAGCATTTTGCATTTGAAAATGCAGTGACTAAAGAACAGGTTGCATTGGATGTGCACTCCCGATTTACAACAAATAATGTATTTGCTGCAAAAGCAATGTGTCAACAAGGACATGGCATTGCAAGAATATTATATCTAGATACGCAAAAAGACTTATTAAACGGTTCTCTTGTTGAAGTTTTACCAGAATGGCGTTTACCATCATTTACTCTATATGCGGTGATGTCTAAACGTGATCAACAGCCTACTAAAATTCATCGTTGCCTAGATGCATTAAAATTGTATTTCAGTCAATTACCAGGCGGACGTGTATACCAAGAAGCCTCATAAAAACAAAAAAGGTTTAAAAAGATATAAAAAAAGCCGCAATCAGCGGCTTTTTTTACTTTCGGCACAAATTACGCTAGAAAGTTTTTCACCATTTTAACAATGCGTTCAATCAAGATATCCGCTTGTTCTTTATTGATGTTTAGCGTAGGTAATAAACGAATCACAGAACCTGCTGTTACGTTAATAATCAAGTGATGCTCATCACGTGCAATATTCACAAGTTCACCACATGCTTTTGGTAATTCAATGCCGACCATTAAACCAAAACCACGAACAGTTACGTTTTGATCGGCAAGTTGCTCTGTGAATTGCTCAACAAGGTACGCACCCATATTTGCAGCATTTTCAACAAGGTTTTCTTTTTGAATGGTATCAATCACGGTATAAACCACACGTGAACCTAATGCTGTACCGCTATAAGTTGAACCGTGGTTACCCGCTGTTAAAACGCCAACACCACGACCTTGAGTCATGACTGCGCCGATAGGGAAGCCATTACCTAGACCTTTTGCTGTAGTTAGCACGTCAGGAATAATATTGGTGTGTTGATATGCAAAGTATTTACCAGTACGGCCGTTACCTGTTTGCACTTCATCAAGCATCATTAACCAGTTGTGTTGGTTACAGATACGACGAATATCTTCTAAATAGCTAAAACCTTGAGGAGCAGTGTTGACGCCACCTTCGCCTTGGATCGGCTCAACCAAAATCGCTACGATGTCTGGGTGGTGAATTGCAGCTTCTTCAATTGCTTCGATATCACCAAAAGGTACACGAATAAAACCTTCAACCAATGGGCCAAAGCCTTCTTGAACTTTTTTGTTGCCTGTCGCAGATAACGTTGCCATGGTACGACCATGGAATGAATGATCAGCAACGATAATTTTTGGTGTTGCAACACCTTGCATATGACCAAATTTACGTGCAATTTTGATTGCACCTTCATTTGATTCTGCACCACTATTTGAGAAGAAAACTTCTTCCATACCCGCAACTTCAGCTAATTTTTGCGCAGCAGCCGTTTGCCAAGGCACTTCAAATAAGTTACTGGTATGAATGAGGGTCGCTGCCTGTTCAGCAATTGCAGCTGTAATTGCAGGATGTGAGTGACCTAAACCACAAACAGCGATCCCTGTCAGTGCGTCTAAGTATTCTGTGCCATCTGCGGTATACAGGTGAGCACCTTGACCTCGGACAAAGCTGATCGGTTGGCGGCCAAATACTGGCATCAAGTGCGATGGTTGATCAGTTTGTACTGGGGCAAGGGTAATGTTATTCATGACTAACTCTAATTTGTCAGGTGATTGAAATAATATAGAGGAGACGCCATATATATATATGAGCATCAAGAGGTCTATATAAGCAAAATATGACTCACTTGAAAAGCTGAAATGTAAATAAAACGTGAAATATTGCTTTAGTCATATTGTTTTACTCAGTTTTGGGTATAATGCGAAGCAGATTTATTGAGGATATATCAATGACTGAACAAGCACGCGATACAGAAGCGTTAATTCGTGACCAAATTGCTAAACACGCAGTTCTACTTTACATGAAAGGCACTCCACAGTTTCCACAGTGTGGTTTCTCTGCGCGTGCAGTAGAAGCGCTCAGTCAAATTGGTCGTCCATTTGCTTATGTAAATATTCTTGAAAATCAAGATATTCGCGCAACCCTTCCACAAATTGCAAACTGGCCGACTTTCCCACAATTAT
This sequence comes from Acinetobacter sp. YH12039, assembly GCF_013420015.1. Classification (NCBI taxonomy): domain Bacteria; kingdom Pseudomonadati; phylum Pseudomonadota; class Gammaproteobacteria; order Moraxellales; family Moraxellaceae; genus Acinetobacter; species Acinetobacter sp. YH12039. Next base: position 25,775 of record NZ_VOZA01000004.1, read on the forward strand.
GGATCAATGGTGAATTGATCGGTGGTAGTGACATTATGCTTGATATGTTCCAAAAAGGTGAATTACAACCTTTAGTTGAACAATATAGCCCAGCTCCGGAAGCTTAATTGGATATGTATTTGATGATTTTAATCATTGGATACAGATAAAAAATAGCGCCTTTAAGGCGCTTTTTTTATGACTTAATTATCTAAAAAGTCTGGGGTTATGCGTTTTTCCACCATTTCAAAGGCATTTAAAGTGCAATGAATGGTGGAAAAATCAACAAATGAATAAACTCATCGAAGATTTATGACGGATTGTCTTCAGTCGGACTTTCTTCAACACCTTGCTCATTTTCAGCAGTCCCATTTTTAGCAGTACTGTCTTGAGCTTCAGACTTCTTTGCCTTTTTATCTTTGTCCTTTTTTGACTTCTTCTTTTTTTTCTTTTTCTTTGGCTCTTCTTCCTCAAACTCAGCACCATCTTCAATCGCTTGCCAGTATTCAAGTTGCTCCATGACAGCAGCGTAGATTGAGCCTTTGCTATAACGACCTTTTTTATCAAGAGTGCCTACTGGACGCGCCATCAAAATTTCTAGAGCTTGGTCAATGGTATCTATGGCGTGAATATGGAATTGACCTTGTTGCACAGCTTCAATCACATCTTTGCGTAACATTAAGTGCTGCATATTTTGGCGTGGAATAATCACACCTTGCTTGCCTGTTAGCCCTTGTAATTTACATGCATCATAGAAGCCTTCAATCTTGGCATTTACACCCCCAATCGGTTGAACTTGACCCAATTGGTTCATTGAGCCAGTGATTGCCCATGATTGATCGATCGGTAATTGGCTAATAGCGGAAATCAGAGCTGAAAGCTCTGCAACAGTTGCGCTGTCGCCATCTACTTGGCCATAGCTTTGCTCAAAGGCAAGGGCAGCAGAAAAATGTAAAATTTGTTCACGACCAAAGTGTGCCTTTAAGAAACTCGACATCAGCAGGACGCCTTTGGCATGTAAAGAACCACCGAGTTCTACACTACGCTCGATATCTAAAATATCGCCGCCACCTTGATAAACCGAAGCCGTTAAACGTGACGGTAAACCAAATTCAACATCAGCATATTGAATCACAGAGAGGGCGTTAATCTGCCCGAATCGATGACCTTTGGTTTCGATTAACTGTGTACCGCGAGTGAGATCTTGCCAATATAATTCACGTAAGTAGCCTAGACGGTATTTACGATGATCAAGAGCGGTATTGATATGTGTTTCTGTCACCATTTTATCGCCAGCAAGGGCTGCATGATGATGGGCTTCACGAATCAAATCACCTAAGGTGAGGGCATGTAATGACAAAGAGCTTTGATCTTCAGCTTGACGACTTGAATCAGTTAACAGTGCAGCAAGTGCTGTACGGTCAAACGGCAGAAGTTTGTCTGTTTGCACATAGTCAGCAATTAGCTGCATATATGCCTGCTCATTAATGTCATTACGTTGTAATGTATCGGTAAAATCGGCACGAATTTTAAAGACACTGCCAAGTTCAGGTTCGAGTTCTAAAATATCGTAATAAATATCAGGTTCAGCAAGCAGGATCACTTTGATATTTAAATCAATGGCTTCTGGCTCAATCGAAATACTGCCTGTTAGCGTGAGCATGTGTTCAAGTGAAGACAGCTTTAAATGTCCTGATTTTAATGCACGTTTTAGACCTTGCCATGCATAAGGCTGTTCTAAAAGTTGTTCAGCTTCCAAGATGAGGAATCCACCATTGGCCTTATGTAATGCACCGGGACGGATTAAGGTAAAGTCAGTGGTGATAGTGCCGTTTTGAGTCAGTTGTTCAACATGACCTAGCAAATTGTAATGGGTAGGGAAATCTTCAAAAATAACGGGCGCACCAGCATTAGGTTTATGTGTGGCAATGATGTTTGCTTGGTAGCGAGATGGCACGCGGTTAAATTGGCCAGGTGTAAAGTCATCTTCTTCTTGCTCAAGAACAAACTCAACATTTTGAATGATGTCATCTGCATATTGCTTCAGATAATCTTCTAAGCCTTCAACCATGCTAAATTTATTTTGAATTACATCAATACGCGGCATGACGACTTGTTTAGCAATTTCACGGTTTAAAACCTGAACTTTATCGCGTGCGTCATCTTCAAGATCACCAAGATGTAGACCAAGACGTTCAAGTTTTTTATCCATATAACGGACGTTTGACGCAATTTCAGCACGTTGTTTGCTGCTTAAAGCATTGATGTCTTCTTTCGACATTTCTTGGTATTTGTTATCGACCAAATGCATCGGAACGAAACAATGATCATCATCCTGAGAAATCAGTTTAAGATCGAGCTCTTCACCTTCTCGGGTTAATTCAACTAAAGCAAGATGTTGTTCATCACCAGCATGTTGGCGAATCATTTCAATGCGATTGTGATAGGTTTCTGCGGTGAAGCGACGTTCAAGCTGTTTTAATATAGTTTGCCAACTTTGATGTAATAACGTTTGGAATTTTGTCGCTTGACCAGAAGGAAGTTTCAGCGCAATCGGTTCACGCGGAAACTTGAAATTATTGACATAGACCCAGTCTGAAGGCGTTGGCATATTTTTAGCGTGTTGTTGTAATAAGCGCTTAATCATGGTGCGCTTACCTAAGCCTGCGGTACCTACAGCAAAAATGTTATAGCCTGAATAGGGTAATGCAATGCCAGCTTCAACCGAAGCTCGGGCACGATCTTGTCCTAAAAAGTCATTAAGTGGTTTGATCCGCTTGGTAGACGTTGGTATTTTTTTGAGTTCAGGTGTATGCGTCAGCTGAAGCGGCTGCAACTGGGTTTTAGTTAAAGTATTCTGTATTTCGGGTTGATCAAAAGCGCTCTTTAGTGTCGTTACTGTTTCTGCTAAGTTTTTTGTGTTGGTTTCATTAATGGTGGTTGATAAAGAAGAGTGAATTTGTTCAAGTCGCTGGGTCACTGTTGAATCCAAAAAACTAAAGAATAGAGATATGTAATTAAGGTATACAGGTTTAATGCCAAAGATCAAGCAACAGCATGCGAAATATCGATAAAATAAAACAATGATTTCATAAATGTTGTTGAAACCGTTGCCATTAAGCGCTTGAATAGCAACATTCGATTTTGACAAAAATAACTGAGTCATGACAACACAAGCTTCAGGATGGAAATCTGCTTTTACTGCATTTTTAGACCGACGTGCGCTGATTATGCTTTTTCTTGGCTTTTCGGCCGGTATTCCAATTTTACTGATCTTTTCCAGTTTATCGCTTTGGTTAGGTGAAGCAGGAATTGATAAAAGTGCAGTAACTTTTTTTAGTTGGGCTGCACTTGGCTATTCGTTTAAGTTTGTTTGGGCACCCTTAATAGATGAGTTGCCTGTGCCATTTTTAACTAAGCAACTCGGACGTCGCCGTGCATGGTTATTGATCGCTCAGGTTCTTATTATCTGTGCAATTTGTATCATGGCCTTTTCAGACCCAGCTTTAGGGCAGAGCTATATTTACCAAATGGCCGCTGGAGCCGTACTACTTGGTTTTTCTGCCGCAACGCAAGACATTGTGATTGATGCGTATCGTATTGAGTTGGCAGAAACTGAAATGCAGACCGTTTTAGCTTCGACTTATAATGCAGGTTATCGTATCGGCATGATCGTGGCAGGTGCAGGGGCGTTATTTTTGGCTGCATATTTAGGCACGGCCAAAGGTAACTATATTTATGAAGCTTGGAAATATACTTACCTTGCAATGGCTGCTGTGATGGTTATCGGTATTATCACAACTTTATCGATACGTGAGCCGCAGGTTGACCGTGTACAAAAGCATTATAAACGGACCGACTATTATCGTTTAGTCGCTGTATTCTTTGCTGCGGTGGTTGCCTTTGTCTTGAGTTATATCTATTCAGGTGTAGCGGTTGAAAGCTTGAAAGAGCAGTGGCAAATTTCAGACTCATTCGCCTTGTTCTGTTTAGAGGCTGTACGCTTTATTGGTTCAGCTGTGGTTGCTTTTGGTGTCGGTTCTGTTTTAGTGAAATCGGGTGCTGTAAATAAGCAGATGGCATTTGAAACTTGGGTTAATCCAGTTGCAGATTTCTTTAAGCGTTATGGTCTAAAACTGGCTTTAGTGTTGTTGTTACTTATTGGTTTTTACCGTATTTCCGATATTATCGCCGGCGTCATTTCTAATGTGTTTTATCAAGATTTAAACTTCACCAAAGAGCAGATTGCCGAAGCTGTAAAAGTCTATGGTGTGATTTTCAGCTTGGTTGGTGGCTTCCTTGGTGGTTTGCTAGCGCAGCGCATGAACATTATGAAATTAATGTTTGTCGGTGCGATACTAGCAAGTTCAACAAACTTGATTTTTATCGGCCTGGTCAAATCAGGTCAGCCATTGAGCGATGTCACTGTAAATGTAGCAGGGCAGCAATATACAGCGACGCCGGATGACACGGGAGCTTGGGCAGTTCAAATTCCAAAAGCAGTCTTGGCTGCAGATCAAAATATTAAAGTCAGTGCGGATTATCAGTCTAAGAATCAACATCCAATACAGGTGAGTTTGCCGTATCTGAATAATGCTTTTGCAAACTCAGCAATGATGTTGTTGCCAGTGACTTCAGATAACACGATTTCAGCTCAAGAGACTGCAAATAGTATCGTGGTCCGTGGACAATACTTGGCAGGCGAGTTAAAAGAAAATCAAAAAATTCAAATTATTTTGGATGCTAAACCATTCGACGCGAAGCTTGATAAAACCGGTGTTTTTAGTGCTGCAATTCCAGGGCAAGCGCTCGAAACAGCAAAGCAAAAAACATTAACGGCTCAACTGCTAGAAAATGATGTAGTGAAAAAGAGTGTCGATTTAGCATATCAAGTGAATACAGCGGCCAATATGGCGGGTGTGCTTGGTGTTGATATTCAACCGATTAATTTGGCTAGTGCTGAACAAAATGTGGACATCAAAGGTAAGGTCATTAAGCCTTATAGTTCGCTGTGGCTATATTTCGCGATCATTGTCGATAACTTGGCGTCAGGTCTTGCAGGCGCGGCATTTATTGCATTTTTATCGAGCTTGACCAGTGTTTCTTTCACAGCGGTTCAATATGCCATCTTTAGTTCATTAATGACCTTAACCCCTAAAATTTTAGGCGGTTACTCTGGTACGATTGTGACCAATATCGGTTATCCGAAATTTTTCTTGATGACAACTCTAATTGGTATTCCGATTTTAATTTTAGTAGTTTGGGTGGCTAAACTATTAAAAGAGCATGAACAGAAATCTAGTTTATAATTCAATTTGAATTAAAAAAGCCCATTCAATCTGAACGGGCTTTTTTATTCTAAGCTCATAAATAGCCTAAGCATATCTGCGGTTTTGGACAAGGATATTTGAAATAAGCGGGTATATGCGTTCTAGACTTAAATTGAACTTTGCATGTTAAATCCCTATAGTATTCAAACATAATGATAGATTTAGGAAACTCGATTATGCGCATGCTGCATACCATGTTACGTGTAGGCAATTTAGAGCGTTCATTGGCGTTCTATACTGAAGTACTCGGTATGACTTTGCTTCGTAAGCGTGATTATGAAGAAGGTCGTTTTACTTTGGCATTTGTGGGCTATGGTGATGAAGAAAATCATACTGTACTCGAGTTAACGCATAACTGGGATACAGATAGTTATGAGTTGGGAAATGCGTATGGCCATATTGCTATTGCAGTAGATGATGCCTACAAGGCTTGTGAAGAAATTAAAGCATGTGGCGGAAACGTGGTACGTGAAGCAGGACCAATGAAAGGTGGTGTGACCGTCATTGCCTTTGTTGAAGATCCCGATGGCTATAAAATTGAGTTGATCCAACAAGACTCAAATGCACGAAATAATTAATCTGCAATTATTCATTTAAAGTCATATGTAATGCTGAATATTCTTATTTATAAATTTTTTTGCGTTGAGCTCACTATCAACGTTTAAAATAATGAATATATCGGAGAAAAGCTGGCTTTATTTACATGGCCCAGTAAGATGAAATTTACTCAATGGTAAATTTAGCTTATTGGGCATTTTTGTGCCGACGAGCTTTAAAGGGAAATTTGTACAGGATGTTGTTATGCTGAAAATGTTGGCTTTGGATCGTTTTACCATTCTACTTTTTGTAATGGTCATACTTGCGACTTTTTTGCCTGTTAGTGGTCAAGCTGCAGAAATCTTTGGCTATATTACCACGGCTGCAATTGCCATTTTATTTTTCCTTCATGGTGCAAAGTTATCTCGTGAGGCTGTGGTTGAAGGCATTTTGCATTGGAAGTTACATGCTTTAGTTTTTGCTTTTACCTTTGCATTATTTCCATTATTGGGTTTAATGGCGAAACCAATTCTCGTGCCGATGTTAGGGCAAGAGTTGTATTGGGGCTTTTTGTTTATGTGCTTTTTACCCTCGACAGTACAGTCTTCCATTGCATTTACTTCGGTAGCACAGGGTAATGTTGCTGGCGCAGTCTGTAGTGCATCATTTTCAAATATTATTGGTATGTTTATTACCCCAGTGATGGTGGCCTATTTTATTCTCGGTCAGTCACAACATAACTACGATCCGACGGCATCTATTATCCAAATTACGCTGTTATTACTCATTCCCTTCATTTTAGGGCAGCTCCTCCGTCCTTGGGTGTTTCCTTATATGAAGAAAATGCCAAAAATCGTGAAGGTATTTGATCAGGGCTCAATTTTGATGGTGGTCTATGGCGCATTCAGCAGTGCGGTGGTGGCAGGGCTATGGCATCAAGTGAGTGGTATGACTTTATTCCTGTTGATTGTGGCGTGCTCAGTTCTATTAACGATTATTATGTTATTGGCGTTATATGTACCACGTTGGTTGGGCTTTAGCCGAGCTGATCAAAAGACGATTTTCTTTTGTGGCTCTAAAAAAACCTTGGCGAGCGGCGTGCCCATGGCACAAATTCTCTTTATTGGGCAGCCGATGGGGATGATAGTTTTACCAATTATGATCTTTCACCAAATTCAGTTGATGGTCTGTGGTGTGATTGCCAACCTTTGGGCAAAACAAAGCCGTGGGCAAGAATAGGGCGAGATGAATAGGTCCTTTTAAAATACCTTATATAGATGAAAAAAAATCATGAAAATTAAACAAGGCATCTTCATTTTATTCTTGGGTATGAACACAGTCGTTCATGCTCAAGAGGATTTATCCGTAAATAGTAACCGTGATGTCATTGAAAAAATGCCGCTCATCAGCCTGCAGCCCATGTTGGATTTTTGTCGTGATCGACAACCACAGATGAATACGGAATTAGATCAGGCTTATCAAACTGCAAAGCTTAAATTAATTGCTGCGGTTCAGGCTGTCCGTTTTAATGGTGTAGAGCCATTAAAAGCAAAAGATGTTGATTTGCCAGTCGATGCACAATTTAAACAGCAGCTTCAAGGCATGTTAGAGGGCATGAGCAAATCATTACAGCCAGTAAATGCAGCGACGTTTTGTCCTGCATTTATTGAAAAATTAAAACATTTTGATCAAGCCCAATTTCAGCGTACAGTCGAATTACAATATCAGAAATATTTAGAGCAAGCTCAACCTAAAGAGTAGAGTGATTCAGCCTTGAATATCTATTTATTAACAATAAAAAATCAGCTATAATTTGCCCCAACTTGTTGTGCTTAGCTCTGGCGGTATCCGTCTCGGTGGGCCAAAAGAATGGTCTGTTATGGTGTTGGTCTGCTTTTTTAAGCCTTCCTTGTAGTGATGCAAGAGTGATCAATTGCGATGACAGCTAAACCTTCTTAAATCTTAGGAGTAATCGACGATGCGCGCCGATATTCACCCAAAATATGAAACTTTAGTTGCTACATGTTCATGCGGTAACGTAATTGAAACTCGTTCAGCTCTTGGTAAAGAAACTATTTACCTAGACGTATGTTCTGCTTGCCACCCATTCTACACTGGTAAACAGAAAAGCGTTGACACTGGCGGTCGTATCGACAAATTCAAACAACGTTTTGCTGGTATGTCACGTTCTATCAAACGTTAATATCCAAAACGAAAAAACGGGCTTTATGCCCGTTTTTTTTGTGCCGATAAAAAGATAAACCTTAAATCGGCAATGTTCAGAACCTTATTGGTCCTGAACATCGATGAGATGGTCGAGTTTCTTCTGGAAATAATCACCTTGAATAAAACGAGCTTCTACATTCCAAGCATTGGCAAACAGTGTCATGTCATTTAATTCACGTAGCATGATTTCAACAGTTTTGATTTCATGATAAGTGGTAATTTTTTCTTGCAGCTCTTGGCATGACTTGTCGTTTGCAAGCATTTGGGTCAAGCTTGAATCTAGTGTTAAGCAGTGAACATCCATTTGACGTAATAATGATTCACTAAACATCGAATGACCAAAATTACGTAAAGCCAGTTCGGCACCATTTTTACGAAGTTCAACAAATGCTTTTTGAGCGGCATCAATATTGAGCTGAATGTCTTCTTCTGCAAATTGTAAAATCAGTGGATTCTTCAATTTACTACGAATAATCGTAATGAGTTTTGAAATAAACTCAGGGAAGGTGCGGTCGTTATATAGCACTTCCTTGTTGAGGTTAACGATTAATTTAGCTTCAGGGAACTGAGTAATAAAGTTGTGTAGCTGTTTACACGATTCAACCAAGATCCAACGATCCAATTTAATGGATAGCTCTGAGTCTTCAGCCAATTCACGTAGTTGGGCGATATCTTTCCATTTATTTTCAAAAATAAAGCCGCTGGTTACTTCATAAGTATAAAGATGTGAATCTTCTTTATCATACAGTTGCTGATATTTAAGATGAATTTCACCGCGTTCTAAGCAGTTGCGAAGGGCCTTGATAACAGGAGCTTCATCACTAACGACAATCGGCGCAATTTGTGCTTCTGGTGTACCGAAATCCAAACTTGGAATATCAATTTCTAATGGAATCGTTAAATCGATTTCAGGCGCTTGTTGGTTGGTAGGTAGCGCAGTATTAAAGGCTTTTGCAACAAAGGTTTCAAAATGTGCTTCATCACGAATATCGCTGTCTAAAACACTGTATCCCATGCGTAAATTTAATGGATAAGTTTCATTATTTACACTGAGTAATTGAGGTTTGCTCAGAGTGTTAAGACCAATCAATTTAGACTCAAGTTTGAGCTGATTATCCGCTTGGAATAAGGCAACGATTGCACCATTATCTAAACTAAATAATGGAGCATGAGTCTGATCTTTCAAGAAGTTTTTAATATTGGTGAAATAGCTCTTATAAGTATTCCAATCTTTTTGAAAAATCGCATCAGAACAAGAAGCCAATGTAAATAGAACTAATGCATTTACATTAGCAGGTTGCTGGCCAATGGTGCGGTTGAGTTGTTGAAAAGCTTTTGGTTTTTGTGGGCTAGCTTCAACTGGAGCGTTGCTTACAGCATTGCTGCTTTGACTGCCAATTTCAATTGCGAGCTGTAAAGCATCTTCTTCAGCCGCGGCAATAAATTCGAGTTTTAGTGGGTTTTGCCCAGCCACTGCGATATTTTGCGAAACAAGATCAAAACGTCCTAAATCGAGCTGTCCTTGGCTGATTTTTTTAAAACGTTGTTTAAAGTCATTGAGGTCAGTAGGTTGTAATAGATCGAGCAGGGGCAGACCAATTACATCATCTTCATTTTTTAGACCAAATAAAGTGAGATATTCAGCATTGGCTTGAATATGAATACCTTCTTGAATTACGGCAACCGCTTTACGACTATCTTCAACTAAAGACTGGGTTTGAATCTGAGCCGTTTCAAGCTCTTCCATTAAATGTTGTTGAGATTGTTGTAGGCGACTAAAAGACAATGCACGAATTAAACCAAAATAGAAACTTTCAGGTTCAGCAATATCGACGATGTCATAAATCCCTTTTTTGACTAAACTTGCATATTGTTCAGCTTGATAGTCTTCAGGTTTAAGTAAAATAATCGGTAAATTCGGTTGGCTCGACAGTTGAACTAAACTTAAAGCTTGTTCATATTTTAAATCATAAGCACGTCCAAAAATGATCAAGTCCCAATTGAGATTCAGCTGTTTTTCGAAATTTTGTAAATCATCAAGTAATATGGCATGAACTTGATGTTCGCTGTCTGTCAATAAATCACGTATCTGGTTAAAACGTATTTGATTATCATCAATAATGAGTAATCGAGTTTCCGTACGTTTTAGTTTTTTGGATAGTAATGGATTTCTCACTTTAATGCTTCCCATAAGTCGTTATTTTTGATCTCATTGCTCTGTTTCGCAATATAGTCTTTAACGACATTTTCTTGCTCTTCATTCAATAATTCATATTCAAAGCGAATAAAGCTTTGTGTCACCAACTGCGCTTTGGTGAGATAGACTTTGATGTCTTCTTTGCCTAAGCGAAGGTGGACCGTTTGTTTCTCTCGGAAGAGATTTGCCCCAGGTAACATTAAGGTCGTAGACACTTGATCAAGTTGTGTGGTCTGTACCAATAAAGCAGGTTGATGATTTGTTGTATTGCGGTCGGTACGGATATGGGCTGAACATGGATACAAATCTTGAGCCAGTACTTCGAGACCCAATTCCAAACTTTTTTCAGTCGATTGTTTGATCCAACGAACAACACCGCCACGCCATTGGCTTTGAGCATTTTCTTGGATCAAAATAAATTCGCCGGTTTTTAAATTAGCAGGGGTAGGGCCAGTCCATTTAATGCGATAACCATTCACACTAATATCTAATACGTCAGCAGTATGAATCTGTTTTGCTTCACGATCTAGCGCTTTCGCATTAGTCATGCCTGTTGGCATATTTGAATCATGCGAATTGACAAAAGAGGCTTCATTGTGGAATTGATAATTGCCTTCCAAATCTAAAGTTTCGTGGAAGTTTTTACCTTTAGAGAGATAGAAATGCGCCACCATTAAGCTAAAGCAAATATTAATTTGCGCAGAATATTCATAACGTTCATGACGGCGTTCAGTGTTGTTGGTCAAAATATTATGAATATGGAAATATAGCGCTGGAGTTAAAAATAACTTTTCATTTTTAGATAAATAATTGGCATTTCTAGTTTGCGTTTCGGTCAAATGATCGAGCAAGTTTTGCGTTGAAATGTATACATTGGCTTGATAAGACCGATCTTGTTTTGAGTTATAAATCGGTGGGTGATCTTTTTTCGTGTCTACAACATAGCGTGAAAGCGTGGTTTCTTTCGGTAGGATTTGAACCAATTTTGCCCAGTCAAAGCTACATAAATACAAACCTTGGATTTCAGCAGGGCGAATCTGATGATTATTGAAAATATCTAATAAGATTAATTGTGCATAAGCTTGAGCAATATTTGCAATTTGATGTTGAGTACCCAGTAACTGATTGACATTACTTTGATAGAAATTGTGTTCAATGGCACATTCAATCAGTTGATGTGCCGCAATCCATTGACCTGCAGTCGGTGTGGCATACAACATATGTTGTTGATACAACAACAGTGTCAGTTGTTGCAACGCATAGTAGATTGATGCAATTCGAGCGGTTTGTAAGCTTTTTTTATGGCCGAATGAAAAAATCGAAAACTTTTGTTGATTAAGCTGCTGATTACATCGTTTGGCAATATCAATATAGATTTTGGCAAAGTGACTGCGTAAAAGCATCGCCAATTCAATGATTTGGTCATTACGATCCGTGGTAATGAGGCTTTGATTGGTAAAGTGTTTTTCTAAGCTTGTGAGCACACTTTCCATAGTCGGATGTAAAATTTGAACCAAATCAAAACGTAACATCTCTTGGCATTTCAGCTCGGAGATTTCAAGTAAGGCATTGAATAAAGCTTTAGATGAGGTACCCAATTGTAAAATTGAAATACCGTTTAACCACTCTTGCAGACCTTTAGCATTGGTCGGACAAAAGCTTAATTTATCCAGCTTTAATTCAGTCGGATTGTAAAACGTATCTGAAGTATGCGTGGTCATCTTTATTATTTAACTCAAAAAGTTGAAGCCCCAAAAAGCGGTGTCTTGTTTTTTTCGCCCGCTATTTCCCGTACAAGTTTAGGAACCAAATAACCAGGTAGGTTCTCTAAAACTTTTTTATAAATTAAATCAATATCCTGAGCTGGTGTATCAAAATGATGAGCACCTTTTACTTTATCCAGAACATGCAAATAATATGGCATTACACCTGCGTCGAATAAGCGGTAACTTAAATCGACCAACACTTCTGCAGAATCATTAACCCCTTTTAATAAGACTGCTTGGTTCAGCACGGTGATTCCTTGTTTGACAAGCTGTTGAAGCTGGCTGCACGTGAAGTCATCTAGCTCTGATGGATGATTTGAGTGTACCACTAGAATAATGCGTAGCCTACTGTTTTTTAAATTAGAAACCAGCTCTTCATCGACACGGTTGGGGATTACGATAGGAACTCGTGAATGAATTCTCAAAAATTTAATTTGTGGCAAAGTCGATAAACGTTCAATCCACACTTGAAGTTTACGATTTGATAGTGTGAGCGGGTCTCCACCACTTAAAATCACTTCATTAATATCGGGTTGTTGTTCGATATATTGCTTAATGTTTACCCAATCGTCATTTTTAGGCAGGTTTTCTTGGTAGGGAAAATGCCGGCGGAAACAATAACGACAATGGACCGCGCAGGCACCGGTTAAAGTCAGTAAAAAGCGAGACTTGTACTTATGTAATACACCAGGCTGTTGGTTAGCTTGTTCTTCACCTAATGGGTCGGTAACAAAACCGGCGTGTTCTTCAAGTTCTAAATGATGCGGTAGGACTTGGAGTAAAAGCGGATCGAGCGGATTACCTTTTTGCATTTTTTCGACAAAAGCGCGCGGCACGCGTAGGCGAAACTCATCTGCTGCGAACTGAGCACCCGATAATAACTGATCATGCGAGAGTTCTAATACATCGAGTAATTCTTGAGGATTTGTAATCAAATCACTCAATTGAGTTTGCCAGTTTTGCTCTTGAAATAAATAGTTTATCATGCCGAATGTTTAAAAAATGCAGAAAGGTGAGTGGGGAATATTGCTGAAATTAATGCGTCGAACTTTGAAGTGTAAGCTGAAATAATTCCGATAAAGCTTACAACGGATGAAGCCTACGAAACATTTATTAAGTTTCAGTAAACAGCAATTTTACCTGTTTGTGGGCATTGTATAAACAAAGTTCTTTAATGTCTGAGTGTAAGTTAAGCAGCTTGACCCCTTTAATGGGGATTTTTTCGTTGCGACATGGTGCATTGGTCATTTAGAATACGCAATATCACATTAATGTGCATGTGGCAGCCAATGTTACAGTCAGTACTTGCTAAATGACATGTTACAGCCCATAGCATCTATAGATTAAAGTTAGTAAGTTTGGAGTGAGCCAGTCATGGCCTATTATTCTACGAATGATTTCAAGTCAGGCCTTAAGGTCATGCTTGACGGTAACCCATGTTCAATCATGGAAAACGAATACGTAAAACCAGGTAAAGGCCAAGCTTTTAACCGCGTAAAATTACGTAACCTTAAAACTGGTAAAGTTTTAGAAAAAACTTTCAAATCTGGTGATTCACTAGAAGCTGCTGACATCCAAGAAGTTGAAATGAACTACTTGTATAACGATGGCGAAATGTGGAACTTCATGGACCCAGAATCTTTCGAACAAATCACGGCAGACAAAGTTGCAATGGGCGACGCTGCAAAATGGTTGAAAGACGACTCTAACGAACTTTGCACAATCATGTTATGGAATGGTGTTCCTTTAACTGTGAGCGCGCCAAACTTCGTTGTATTAAAAATCGTTGAAACTGATCCAGGTGTACGTGGTGATACTTCAGGCGGTGGCGGTAAACCTGCTAAGCTTGAAACTGGTGCAGTTGTACGTGTTCCATTATTCGTACAGCAAGAAGAAAGCGTTCGTGTAGACACCCGTACTGGTGACTATTTAGAACGTGCATAATGGTTTAAAAATAGACTATTATCGAAAGGGATGAAGTGATTCATCCCTTTTTTTATACCTATTGGTTTAAATTTTTATGCCAAAGTATTAGATGAAAAAGCCCATAACAGGAGTAGAGTTTCAAGGGAAGAAACAGCAGTACCTCGAACAAGAAAAATCAAGCTGATTTATTTCAACATTTATGAGGGATTGAGATGGAAACCATTCAACCGAAGTCAGGAATGGCTTCAAAGATTATCTGGCTGTTTGTAGCCATTCTAGGTGCCGTTTCATTCGGTATACTAGCACTCAGTCGAGGCGAGCATGTCAATGCAGTTTGGCTGATCCTTGCAGCAATCTGTGTGTATAGCATTGCGTATCGTTTTTATAGTTTATTTATTGCCAATAAAGTCTTTGAACTGAATGAGCGACGTTTAACGCCTGCCCATCGCTTAGCTGACGGATTGGATTATGTACCGACCAATAAAAGCGTTCTATTTGGTCACCACTTTGCTGCGATTGCAGGTGCTGGCCCTTTAGTTGGACCGATCCTTGCTGCGCAAATGGGTTATTTGCCGGGAACAATTTGGCTCTTGGTGGGTGTTGTACTGGCTGGTGCGGTTCAAGACTTTTTAGTCTTATTCATCTCGACGCGTCGTGATGGTCGTTCACTCGGTGAAATGGCAAAACAAGAACTGGGTTCTTTTGCCGGAATCATCGTGATGCTTGGCGCACTAGGTGTGATGATCATCATTCTAGCGGTACTTGCTTTGGTGGTTGTAAAAGCGTTGACCAACAGTCCGTGGGGTGTTTTCAGTATCGCTGCAACAGTGCCGATTGCGATTTTCATGGGTATCTACATGCGCTTTATCCGTCCGGGTAAAATTGCAGAAGTGTCGATCATTGGTTTTGTACTGATGATGGCAGGGATTATCTATGGTGGCGACATTGCACAGCACCCATACTGGGGTCCATTCTTTACTCTTTCAGGTACTGAACTAACTTGGTGGTTGATTGGTTATGGTTTCGTAGCATCAGTATTGCCAGTTTGGTTGCTGCTTGCTCCACGTGATTACCTATCGACCTTCTTGAAAATTGGTGTTATTGCAGGTTTGGCAATCGGGATCATGTTTGCATTGCCTGAAATGAAAATGCCAGCGGTAACGCATTTTATTGATGGTACGGGTCCTGTATTTGCAGGCTCAATGTTCCCATTCTTGTTTATTACCATTGCCTGTGGTGCAATTTCAGGTTTCCATGCGCTCGTTTCTTCAGGAACGACACCGAAGCTTGTGAATAATGAAAAAGATATTCGCATGATCGGTTATGGCGGCATGTTGATGGAATCTTTTGTTGCGATTATGGCTTTGGTCTGTGCAACGATTCTTGAGCCTGGTGTATATTTTGCGATTAATGCGCCAGCAGCTGTGATTGGTACAACGGTTGAGTCCGCTGCGGAAGCAGTTCGTACATTAGGCTTCGTGGTAACACCTGAAGCATTGACCTTACTTGCACAAGAAGTGGGTGAAAATTCGATTCTGTCTCGTACAGGTGGTGCGCCGACATTTGCGATTGGTATGGCTCACATTATTACGGAAATTTTCAATAACCGTTCAATGATGGCGTTCTGGTATCACTTCGCGATTTTATTTGAAGCACTTTTCATTTTAACAGCTGTGGATGCAGGTACTCGCGCATGTCGTTTCATGGTGCAAGATACAGTGGGTATCGTGGTTCCTGCGGTTAAAAACTCTCATAATTTCTTCGGAAATCTGTTGGGTACAGCGGTGGCTGTCGCAGGTTGGGGCTTCTTCGTTTACCAAGGTGTGGTTGACCCACTTGGTGGTATTAATAGCTTATGGCCGCTATTTGGTATTGGTAACCAAATTCTTGCTGCGATGGCATTGATCTTGGGTACAGTGATTTTATTCAAGATGAAAAAACAAAAGTATGTTTGGGTGACGATTATCCCAACAGTATTCTTGTTTATCACTTCTATGACCGCTGGTTGGCAGAAGATTTTCCACGAAAATCCAAAGATTGGTTTCTTGGCTCAGGCAGATCGTTTTAACGCAGCAATTGCGAAAAATGAATTGTTGGCACCTGCAAAAACCATGGCTGAAATGCATACGGTTGCATTGTCGAATCAAATCAATGCTGGTCTTTGTGCATTCTTTATGATCGTGGCATTTGTGATGTTATTTGCAGCGATTGGTGTGGTGCGTCGTGCCTTGGCAAATCCAAATCCATCGGTGAATGAAGCAGAAGCGATTTACCGTGACCCAGCTGAAATTAATCCGTCAAATTCAGCACATTAATAGGGGAATATGAATGAACCTGAAGTTTGCAAAAAGTGGAAAAACGGTGATTTATAAAATCATTAAAATGACCATTATGTCGCAGAAGGATTTAATTCTGAACCCGAAAAATTGGTCACGTATTGCGACGTTGTGGCAACGTTTACAGCAAAGCTTCCGCCTGATGGTGGGTGTGCCAGATTACCAAAACTATTTGGAACATATGGCAAAACATCATCCTGATTTGGAAGCGATGGATGCAAAAACATTTTATCGTCACTGTGTAGATGCACGTTATCCATCAGCTGGTGGTGACATGAAGAAATGTCCTTGCTAATGCTTTGACTTGTGCTAAAAATCCAATAAAAAAAGCGTTCTTCGGGACGCTTTTTTTTTGCTGAATTGTGATCAGTCGAAGCGAAAACAACGCTTTTGTATACCCAATAAATATCAAGCGTATGTATTTAAAGTATTGAACTGGGTATAGATTGGAGATAAACACTGTATTTTTAAATAAAACCCTGTATGTTAGTCATTCATTTAACTTTTTTATTGGGGAATAAAAGGTGTTTTGGGGATCAGAGAAAAGCCAACAAAATAATACATCAACGCTTTTAAGTGAGCAGAGCCTTGCGCCTTTTTACCCGAAAATAAATACATTCCTCGAACAAATTAACCAAATTATTTTGGATAAAAATCAGCAAACCAAATTGGCTTTAGCTTGTCTATTGGCAGGCGGGCATGTGCTATTTGAAGACTTACCTGGTTTAGGAAAAACGACATTATCTAGCGCCTTGTCACATTTGGCGGGATTAAAGTTTCAACGGATTCAATTTACCAATGACATGCTGGCCAGCGATGTGATTGGGGTAAATATGTTTAATCAAAAAGAACATCATTTTGAGTTTAAATCTGGGCCGATTTTTACCCAAATTTTATTGGCAGATGAAATCAACCGTTGTAGTCCAAAGACCCAAAGTGCTTTATTGGAAGCGATGGAAGAGGGGTATGTGACGGTTGATGGTGTGCGATATGCTTTGCCTCAACCATTTTGGGTGATTGCGACACAAAACCCTTTATTTCAAAGTGGTACTTATGCCTTACCTGAGTCCCAGTTGGACCGGTTTTTAATGCGTTTGTCTTTAGGTTATCCATCGCGTCAGGCAGAGAAATTATTGCTCCAACAAACTTCACGCCATGATCTGATTGCGGCATTAGCACATATCTTTAATGAAGCAGAAATTTTACAACTACAAGGGTTTGTCGAGCAGATACATCTGAGTGATCGTTTAATGGATTACATTTTGGATCTTGCTGCTGAGACACGTAAGGGGAGACATGGTCTTTCTACTCGTGGTGTTTTAGCCTTAAAGAAAGCTGCGCAAGCCTATGCGCTGATTGAGCAGCGAAATTATGTGAATCCTGACGATGTACAAGCCGTTTTTACAGCTGTGGTATCTCATCGAATTGGGTTGTCAGATCTTGAAGCCTTTAAGCTTTTAGAACAAGTTTCGATCCAATAAAGGAGTTGAACCTTGGCTTCAATGTGGCAGCAATGGATTGAACGTCGATTTAAAATTGATCAGCATAAACAGCTGACTCAAAAAGACGTCTTGATCTTTATCTATCAGCAAGGCTACTTGTATGTGGTGTTAATTTTCATCACCTTTATTGCTGGTGTGAATTATGCCAATAATTTGATTTTAGGCTTTTGCTTTTTAATTAGCGCCGTATTGAGTATTAGTTTCTATATTACTTTTAAGCAGCTTCATGCGTTGCAGATTCAAATAAATGTTGTTGATACACCGCAAGCAGGTGAATTACTCTCGGTCGAAATTTACTTTAAGCAAGATGCTGAACAGGCGCGATATTTGTGGATTAAAACTGAAAATCAGCTACATAAATTATTGTTCAATACGCAACAGCATGGCTTTCAATTAAATTTTACAACCAGCCAACGCGGTTTTTTTCAGATTCCACCCATACAAATTTATAGTGTTTATCCCTTTGGTTTGGTTCGGGCCTGGACGTATTTGTACGTACACCAACCAGCGTGGGTTGCACCTCAAGCCAGTTTGCATTCCGTTGAAAATAAGCAACAACAGCAAAATTTTGAACCTGATCTTGATGAATTTCGCGAATTACGGAGTTTTCAGACGGGGGATTCACTTCATGCGGTGTCTTGGAAACAAGCAGCACGAGGACAAGGCTTATATGTGAAAGTCTTTGAACAGTATGAAGATCTAAAGAAATTGGAGATTCATTATCACTATATGCCAGCTCAAAGTCATGAAGAAAAACTTAGCCTTATGATGGGTTTGGTCGAGCAGGCTGAGCAAAATCACGATCAATATGCACTGTATTTACCTAATGCTGAGTTAGCATCAGGCACTGGAGCACTGCATTTTTCCGAAGCTAAACGGTTATTGGCGCAGGCTTAATTGATGATTGAAAATACCATACGCCGCTCCATACTACTCACTTTAGCTTTGTTGCTCATTGCGCAAATGCTTTATATACCAGTGGTGACATCATTAGTATTTTTAGTCATTTGGCTTATTTTATTACACAATACCCGCGCAACTAAAAAACCATTTTCTAAAATTTTAACCTATGTGCTGACATTGATAGCTTTATTCAGCATTTACATAAGTCATAAAACATTTATTGGTGTTGATGCAGGGGTTACAGTACTTAGTACATTTTTATTTGCTAAATCTTTAGAAACAAAAACACGTCGTGATGTAATTATTTTATTTAACTTTGCGATGTTTGTGATTGCCAGTAGTTTTTTGTTTAGCCAGTCCTTTGCCATGGCATTGGTCATTTTGTTGGCGTTGTTGAGCTGCTTTATTGGATTATTCCGTTTACAGACCGTTGGTTTTAGCCAAGACTCAAGCGGTGAAATACAGGCGATTAAACAAGATATTGGGCATGTGGGAAAATTTATTGGCTTAGCTGTTCCATTTTTTATCTTACTGTTTCTATTTTTTCCACGCCTGCCGCCGCTATGGCACATTCCTATTCCTGAAAATAAAGCCACAACGGGAATCAGTGACAGCATGTCTCCGGGCGATATTGCTGAGTTATCACAGTCGAGTAGTTTGGCTTTTCGTATAATCGGTGATATTCAAGCCTTGCCACCACGTACAGAGCTGTATTGGCGGGCAATGGCTTTAGATGAATATGATGGTTCTAAATGGACCAGTCATTTTTTCAACCAGAACGTTATACAGCTGAATCCAGCTGATTTAAAACCCAAGCGGACATTGAATTATCAATATTTGGCTGCCGACCCAACTGTGATGTGGATTATGTCGTTGGAGCAATCCGTTCCCAATGAAGCACGTTTTGCTTTAGGTCAAGATGGTCGAATTACGCCCTACCGATTAACAGCACGCACGGAGCCGATTCAACTGAAATGGTTAGGAAGTGCAGAGCCGCCACAAATAAAAAATGTGACTTTACTTGAAAAATTAAACACGCGCTATGTTGAAAACTTGGATGTTCAATCACAACAATTGGCCCAAACTTTATGGCAGCGCAGTCATCAAAATCCTGAGCGTTATATTGCAGAAGTTTTGCAATGGTATAAACAAAATCGCTTTGCATATACCTTAAGCCCAGGCGTATTGGGGCAAAATCGGATAGATGATTTTTTATTTGGATCAAGACAGGGCTTTTGCGAACATTTTGCTTCGAGCTTTGCAATGTTGATGCGCTATGTAGGTGTTCCATCGCGTATTGTCGTGGGATATCAAGGTGGTCAATTAGCACCAGATGGAAAAAGTTGGGAAGTTCGTCAACTTGATGCACATGCGTGGACAGAGGTTTATGTCAATCAACATTGGCGTCGAATTGATCCTACAGCCATGATCGCACCTCAGCGTATCGATGGTGGGATGCAGGATTATATGGAACAAGATCGGACAATTTTTGGGAGCCAGCAGTCTACTTGGGCCTATCAACAATTTTCGATGTTGAAAAAAGTCCGTGTATGGAGTGATTATGCGAGTTACCAATGGCAAAGCAAAGTGGTGGGCTATAATACTCAATCTCAACAACAATGGTTTAAAAAGCTCGGTACAAATTCTGCTTATGCAGGTGTTTTAATTCTTATTTTGAGTATTGGTGGCATTGTAGCATTATATTTTATATGGATTTTGTGGAAAAAAAGAAAAAGTTTCAGCCCTCTTGAAAGAGAAATTACCAAGTTTGCTAAGAATTTACCCTTGAGCCAGCAAAAAGTGGCTTCAGAAAGTTTTAGGCATTGGTTACAACGTTTGGCTGAAAATGTACCTGAACAGGAAAGGGCGGCATTTGAACAAGTTATTACGTTATTTGAGCAGGGAATTTATGTAGGTACCGCGCTAAGTTCTCATGATATTCAATATTTTAAGGCTTTGCTTAAAACTTGTACGCAAAATTTAAAAAAGTCAGAAAAGGGCTTGTCATAAAAAATAAAAATGAATATGATTCTACGCATTCTAGGTTTATAGCTCAGTTGGTTAGAGCGCTACGTTGACATCGTAGAGGTCACCAGTTCGAATCTGGTTAAACCTACCAAATTCAAAAGCAGAATCAAAATGATTCTGCTTTTTTTTTTATCTGAAATTATTAGGGTCTGTTGACATTTACTGTTCATAATTAACCCTATAAAGGTAGCCATAAAAATATACAGGCTAAAGCAACAGAACTTTGATAATTCCTTTTGAGCTTGTCATATCGAGTAGCTATTCCTCTAAATTCCTTTAATCTGCAAAACATATTTTCAACTAAATGCCTGATTTTATATAAATAGCAGTCCATATGGTCATTGTTCGATTGGCTATTCGTTTTCCTTGGTATATTCGCTTTAGTCCTTGTTTTCCTGATCTGTTCACGCAGTGATTCTGAATCATAGCCTTTATCTGCGCATACCACTTTTGTCTCTTTTAAATCTAATGTTGATATTAAATCAGGTGCAACTTTAACATCATGTGTGGTTCCATCGGTAATCATGAAATCAATAGGATTACCATGTGCATCAACAATCAAATATATTTTTGAGGAGTTTCCACCTATACTTTTAGAAATAGATTGATTCGCTATGCCGGCAGAATGTTGATGAGCACATACATGAGAGCCATCAATAAAAATCCACTCCATATCGGGGCATGAGGCTAGTAATTTGAATAATTTAAGTAACTTACCGCTGCTTGACCAACGATTAAAACGTTTGAAAATAGAGTTTGAATGGCCAAAACAAGAAGGAATATCTCGCCACGGACAGCCTGTTCTAATTCTATAGAGAATAGCTTCAATGAAATTGCGTAAATTTGAGTTGTGGTGAATGGATAAATTAAGCAGCATAACTTTCAACTTTTGCCAATGTTGATCTGTCAGCATGGTACGAGGCATAGCGAATAGTAAAATTGGGTTTGGCGATTTGATTTTACTACTTCGCTATTTTTTTAAGCTAAAAGTGTCAACACACCCTAATTAAAGTGTTATTAAGACTATAGTTGAATCAAATCGACTTATATGTAAGGTGTTCTTCGCAATCGTTTTCAATCGTATTTGGCCTGAATAGATTCATATGGATTGAGTCGTAAAATCATCATGAGATGGAATTGGGGGTAAATGCATCTATGTGCAAATACATCAATTTGGATATTGGTTGATTAAGTGATTAAGCCAAACTTCTTTGGCTCATATTTCTGCATTTATAACTATATAGCAGTGCTTTATAAAATGTGTGCTATAGCGGATTGGTTAAAACAAAAAAGCCGCATTCTATGCGGCTTTTAATTGAGCAAATAAATTATGTAGCTTCAGCTTCTAAAATTTCGAAGTCATGAGTAATTTCTACACCACCGTCCATCAGCATTTTGCTCGCAGAACAGTATTTTTCAGCAGAAAGTTCAACCGCTTTTGCAACTTGCTTTTCCTTCACGCCATGACCAGTGACTACAAAGTGCAAATGAATTTTAGTGAATACAGCAGGAATAGTGTCGGCACGTTCTGCATTTAATTCACAACGAACATCAGTAATGTCTTGGCGTGCTTTCTTTAAAATCGTCACAATATCGAAAGATGCACAACCACCAAGTCCTGTTAAAATCAGTTCCATTGGGCGCGGACCACGGTTTTCACCGCCATATTCTTGTGATCCATCCATCATAACAGTGTGACCACTTTGAGTTTTTGCTTCAAAAGCAACATTCTCTAGCCAATGAACACTAGTTTGCATTGCAAGTCCCTAAAAAAAGCTATAAATTTACGCAGTACCTGTACACTAACATAAATTGAGTTGATAAGGAATTTCAACTCTTACGTGTGACAAGTTCACTTTAGGTCTTGTGCGATCTATAAATTATCCATATTCGGAAACTGTTAGCATGACTTCAAACTTTTCACAACTTAGCACAGATGCGCTATCTCCGGGGCAGTTACCTGAGTCGGTGAAGGCATTATTAAAACGTGCATATATCAATCGTTACCCAAAACGTACAACAATCGTTGATGCGGGCTCAGAATCTAAATCTTTGTATTTAATTCTTAAGGGTTCAGTATCTATCATTTTACGCGAAGATGATGAGCGTGAAATTGTGGTTGCGTACTTAAATGCGGGTGACTTTTTTGGGGAAATGGGTCTATTCGAAGCAAATGCACAGCGTACTGCAGAAGTGCGTACGCGTGATGTATGTGAAATTGCTGAGATTACCTATGAAAACTTTCATGAATTAAGCAAACAATACCCAGACTTAAGTTATGCGGTATTTGCACAGCTTGTACGTCGTCTTAAAAATACGACACGGAAAGTCACTGACCTTGCGTTTATTGACGTGTCAGGTCGTATTGCACGTTGCTTAATTGATTTATCTTCACAACCAGAAGCAATGATTTTGCCGAATGGTCGTCAGATTCGTATTACTCGTCAAGAGATTGGTCGTATTGTGGGTTGTTCCCGTGAAATGGTTGGTCGTGTTCTAAAAACACTTGAAGAACAAGGTATGATCGAAACTGATGGTAAAGCGATTCTAATTTTTGATGCATCGCTTGAAGAGAAAAGCCAATTGGCTTCTGACGAATTTGACGACGAAGAATAATCATTCTTCCAAATCTAAAAAAGCAAACTCAGGGGTTTGCTTTTTTTATGTCTATTCATTTCTCACTATTTTAGCGGAAGAAACCTTTCTCACATTTTTTGACAAATAAACAGAAAATTATGATTTAAACAAAGCCGATATCTTAGGTAAGCTACTTCGTGACTTATATATTGATATTTAAAATAAAGAGGGAATTTGCGGCATGCAATTTAAACCATTGGCACATACAGGCATATTAGTTCCAGAAATTTGTTTAGGCACCATGACGTTTGGTGAACAAAACACCCAAGCAGAAGCTTTCGAGCAACTGGATTATGCTTTAGAGCGTGGTCTTAACTTTTGGGATACTGCAGAAATGTATCCTGTCCCACCGAAACCTGAAACCCAAGGTTCAACTGAGACTATTATTGGTAACTGGATTGCAGCTCGCGGTGGACGCGATAAATTAATCTTAGCTTCAAAAATTGCAGGTCCGTCACAAGGTGGCAGTCATATTCGAGATGGGCAAACCAAATTTATTGCTTCGGAAATTGAGTCTGCTCTAGATCAATCTCTTCAGCGCTTACAAACAGATTACCTTGACTTATACCAGCTGCATTGGCCGCAACGACCAACCAACTTTTTCGGTAAATTGGGTTTTGGCAATGCCGAAGCGAACAATACGCAAACCATTACCAATTTAGAAGAAACATTGGTTGCTTTAAGTTATGAGGTGAAAAAAGGCCGAATTCGTACTATTGGACTCTCCAATGAAACACCATGGGGAACTTTAAAATTCCTACAACTTGCAGAAAAGCATGGTTTAGAAAAAATTGTCAGTGTGCAAAATCCGTATAGTTTATTGAACCGTACTTATGAAATAGGTTTATCTGAAATTGCACACTACGAAGGCGTGGGCTTATTGGCATATTCTCCATTGGCATTTGGTTATCTAACAGGTAAATTCCGTCATGGTGCGCGTCCTGCCAATGCTCGAGTGACACTATTTTCACGCTTTAGCCGCTATTCAAATGCGGAGAGTGAATGGGCAACAGAACAATATGCACAATTGGCAGAACAGCATGGTTTAACGTTGACACAGTTAGCACTAGCATTTATTAAGCAGCAATTTTTTGTCACCAGTACAATTATTGGTGCGACAAATCTAGATCAGTTGAAAGAAAATATTGATGCTTTTGAGGTGAATTTATCAGAAGACATTTTAAAAGGGATTGAAGCTATTCATCGCCAACAGCCAAATCCTGCACCTTAAGCTGAACTTTTTAGTGGATTAAGCAAAAGCCTGCATGTAAATGTGGGCTTTTTTGACATTTGTATTATTTAAGCAAATGGAAAATCATTGAATTTTATTGTCAGAAAGTCAGTTGAGTTGACAAGAAAATTGCCTAAAAATACATATGTATTTAAACAATATAATAAAGTACTAAATTCTTCAATAAATGACTTGAAAAGTATTCTATTTATACCAATATTATAATTGAGATTTATCTTTATCTTAAAATTAACTCATTGAAAAATATTTGAAAAATGTATTTGAAATTTTAAATATGACTCCCATATATGCTTCAAGTACAGAATTTGTTGTGAGGAATAACAAGAATGCGATTCGAAAAATTCACAAACCGTTTGCAGCAAGCATTATCCGATGCCCAATCTTTAGCAATGGGGAAAGACCATACAGCCATTGAAGGAATCCATATTCTTTCGACATTGCTTGAAGAGCCTTCGAACCAAAGCTTGTTACAACAGGCAGGTGCTAATCTTCCTGAGTTAAAAACCAAACTTCAGCAAGCCCTACAGGATACCGCCACCATTGCGACGCCGACAGGGGACATCAACCTAAATCCTGAAGCAGTCAAAGCGCTAAATTTAGCCGATAGTTTTGCGCAAAAAGCTGGAGATGAGTTTCTTTCTACAGATTGGGTGATTCTCGGTTTAGCTGAAACGGGTAAAACCAAAACCTTATTAAATAGTGTAGGCGTAACGACAGATAAATTACGTAGTGCAATTGAACAAATACGAGGCGGTGAACAAGTCATGAGTAATAACCACGAAGATCAACGTGATTCACTCAACAAATATACCTTAGACCTCAATGCACGTGCATTAGAAGGTAAGTTAGATCCAGTTATTGGTCGTGACGAAGAGATTCGTCGTACCATTCAAGTTTTATCGCGTCGTAGTAAAAACAACCCGGTATTGATTGGTGAGCCGGGTGTGGGTAAAACTGCAATCGTTGAGGGCTTAGCACAGCGTATCGTCAATGGCGAAGTTCCTGAAAGTCTGAAAGGTAAACGTGTACTTTCACTTGACTTAGGTTCATTGCTTGCAGGTGCAAAATACCGCGGTGAATTTGAAGAACGTCTTAAAGCCGTTCTAAAAGATTTAGCCAAATATGATGGCGAGATTATTCTTTTCATTGACGAATTACATACGCTTGTTGGCGCAGGTAAAGGCGATGGTGCAATGGATGCTGGTAACATGCTTAAACCTGCATTAGCGCGTGGTGAGCTACGCTGTGTAGGTGCGACGACACTTGATGAATATCGTCAATATATCGAAAAAGATGCGGCTCTAGAACGTCGTTTCCAAAAAGTGATCGTTGATGAACCGAGTGTGGAAGATACCATTGCGATTTTACGTGGTCTAAAAGACAAATATGCAACCCATCATGGTGTGCAAATTTTAGACTCAGCGATTATTGCTGCGGCAAAAATGTCGCACCGTTACATCACAGATCGTCAGTTACCAGACAAAGCCATTGATTTGATTGATGAAGCAGCATCACGAATTAAAATGGAAATTGACTCAAAACCTGAGCCATTAGACCGTTTAGATCGTCGCCTAATTCAATTGAAAATGCAACTTGAAGCCGTGAAAAAAGATGCAGATTCAGTCTCAAAAGCTGAAGTTGAGCACCTAGAGAAACAAATTGCTGAAGTTCAAAAAGAATATAGCGATTTGGAAGAAGTGTGGATTGCGGAAAAACGTTTGGTTGACGGCACGAATCAGGCTCAAATCGAGCTAGATAAAGCACGTACTGCCTTTGAAAAAGCACAACGTGAAGGTGATTTAGCAGAAGCGAGCCGTTTGCAATATGGCGTTATTCCTGAGTTGCAAAAACGCTTGAATGAAGAAGAAGTCGCCGAGGTGAACGAAGAACCGAAACTGATTCGTACCAAAGTCACAGAAAATGAAATCGCTGAAGTGGTAAGTGCGGCTACAGGTATTCCTGTTGCGAAAATGTTGCAAGGTGAACGTGAAAAACTCTTACATATGGAAGAGTTCTTACATAACCGTGTAGTGGGTCAAGATGAAGCTGTCGTAGCAGTGTCGAATGCGGTGCGTCGTTCTCGTGCAGGATTATCCGATCCAAACCGCCCAAGTGGTTCATTCTTATTCCTTGGGCCTACAGGTGTAGGTAAAACTGAGTTAACCAAAGCGCTAGGTAATTTCTTATTTGACAGTGATGATGCGATTATTCGTATCGACATGTCAGAGTTTATGGAAAAGCATTCGGTGAGCCGTTTGGTAGGTGCGCCTCCGGGCTATGTGGGTTATGAAGAAGGCGGTGTATTAACCGAGGCTGTTCGTCGTAAACCTTATAGTGTAGTGTTGTTTGATGAGGTTGAAAAAGCACATCCAGACGTCTTTAACATCTTGCTTCAAGTGTTGGATGATGGTCGACTAACAGACTCACAAGGTCGTGTGATTGATTTCAAAAACACCGTGATCGTGATGACCTCGAACTTAGGTTCAACCGATGTTCGTGAATTAGGTGAAAACCCGTCGAAAGACGAAGTTCGTGCTGTGGTGATGGCTGCTGTCTCGGAACATTTCCGTCCTGAATTTGTGAACCGTATTGATGAGCTGGTGGTTTTCCATTCTTTACAAAAAGCGCAAATTCGTGGCATTGCAGATATTCAGTTGGATCGTTTACGTTCACGTTTGGCTGACAAAGACATGAGTTTGGCAGTTGAAGATAGTGCCTTTGAGTTACTTATCGATGCTGGTTTTGACCCTGTATATGGTGCACGTCCTCTAAAACGTGCCATCCAACAACAAGTTGAAAATACACTGGCACAGAAAATCTTGTCAGGCGCGTTCCAACCGGGCGATACGATTGTTGTTCAAGCGGAAGGAGATCACCTAAGTTTTGACAAGATGAAACTCAATTAAAAGGTACAAATTAGCCACGTTCAGTTGTAAAAACAGAAACCCGGTTTAGGCCGGGTTTTTTTATTTTACGCTTTTCGTGATTTTCGTTTAAATACGTAAAGTTCATTGCATTTCATCATTTTCACCCACTAATATGACGTCCGCACGCATCCAACGAGATGACTGTGTTCTGTAAAACAAAAACAATATCGCGCGTTCATCAAGAATGAATGGCAACAGGAAATTATGATTATGATGGAATTTAAACTGCTTAGGCAGATCAAAAAAGAACCTTATAGTTTATATAAACATACTGGTGACATCACTGTTCAAGAACTCAAACGCATGTATGGTATTTATCAAAAGTATTATGCCAATACCCGTTATGAAATTTTTGAACGCGACTTCTTAGAAAAAACCGGTGTTTTTTTTATTATTGAACCGAAAAATAATCAAATTGTCGGATTTTCGACGGTTATGGAACGTGACTTTGTTGTTGATGGTAAAGCCCGACATGCTTTTTTCAGTGGAGATACCATTATTGAGAAAGAGTACTGGGGGAATCGTGCATTAACCCGAGCAATGTTCCGTTATATTATTAGTTTTAAATTCCGTCATCCAAGAACCCCTGTATATTGGATTTTAATCTCTAAAGGCTTTAAAACTTATCTGCTCTTAGCCAATAACTACTACAGCTACTATCCACATTATGGTGAGAAAAATGCTCATCTCAAAGACTTTGTCGAATCGTACTGTAAAGAATATTTCTCAGAATATTATAACCATGAAACAGGTCTTCTGAATTTTGGCGAAGACTACCAGCCACTCAAAGCAGATGTTGCGCCAATCACCCATGAGATGCGCGAAAACAATACCAAGATTGCTTTCTTTGAAGATAAGAACCCAACGTGGGTCGATGGAACTGAACTACCGTGCATTGGTGAATTACGTTGGAGCGATTTATACCGTTATGTAAATCGATTCTTAACCAAGACCACCAGTGTGAGTAAACATGACAGCAAGTTACGTTATAAGTCTCGTACATTGCATATTGCGACAGGTTCAGACTCGAAGGTGGCCTAATGGGATTGCTTCTCACCACTGCACATCAAGTTTTGAATATTGCCTGCCGTAAAGCATTTCAACGCTATACACAGCAGGCAAATCAGCTGGAAAATGTGCAACGTAAAAAATTAAGTCATTTTTTAAAGCAGCACATTTCGCAAAATTTAAGCTATGAGCAATTTGCCAAAAAATATCCGCTATCGCGTTATAGCAATTGGAAAAGCCAAATTGAACAATCCAGACAAAGTGGCAAAAATTGTTTGGGGCCTGAAAAAATTGTACGGTTTCAACCCACCAGTGGGTCGAGTGAAGCAATTAAATTCATTCCCTATACTCAGGCTTTTTTAGATGAATTGGATGAAGCTATTGGGTTATGGCTCACCAATTTATACCGAACTCATCCACAACTGAAGAATTCAACGCATTATTGGTCGGTTTCATGGTTGCCTGAAAGCCAGCGAAAGCTTTTAGAAAATAGTAATTTGAATGATGATAGTGCGCTCCTTAATCTGTCGAAGCGAGTGCTGAGTAAAATTACCCAGTCGGTACCGACTGAAATTGCGATGGCAAGTTCAGCCGAAGATGCCATGTTTGCAACTGCGGTGTATCTCGTTGCAGATAAGCATTTAGGCATGATTTCGGTATGGAGTCCTACATTTGCTTTGCAATTGTTGGATATCATTCAAGAACATCAAGCTGAAATTGTGCAGGTCTTGAAAACTGGACAATGGCAACGTGAGGGATTGAGTTTTCTGCAAGTTCCTAAATCTTGTCAACAATGCTATCGCTTACAAGACTTGGATTTGACCCAAGCATCGGCGTGGAAAAAACTGTGGCCTAAACTCAGTCTGGTTTCGAGTTGGGATACAGCGAGCGCAGAGCAGTGGGCAGTACAACTCCAGCAACGAATTGCAGGTGTGGCATTTGAAGGTAAAGGTTTATGGGCAACTGAAGGCGTAGTGACGATTCCATTTGCAGAGCGTTTTACCTTAAGTTATCAGTCACATTTTTATGAATTTATTTTGCAGGACAGCCAAAAAGTGGTGCCATCTTGGCAACTGAAAATAGGCGATATCGTTAGTCCTGTGATCACGACAGGTTCAGGATTAATTCGTTATGTGATTGATGATGAATTAGAAGTCACCGACTTTTATCAGCAAGTGCCATGTTTTAAATTTTTAGGTCGAAAAATGACGGTTGATTTGGTCGGAGAAAAGCTCGACCACAATGCAGCAGTTAAAGTCCTTGCAGAGTTTAAACAAGCGGATTATTTGCCGATTAGTATCTTGGGTATTGAACAATGTTCGGTTAAAAAACCACACTATATTTTACTCAGTGAAGGCAATGTAGATAAACAACCATCCGCTCAAGCACTAGACCGTTTGCTTAAACATAATTTTCATTATGAATTGGCACGCGATCTAGGGCAGTTGGATGAACCTGAAGTGGTACATGTACAAGATGCTTGGGACTACTACAAAACACTAGCCATGAACAATGGCATGATTGAAGGGAATATTAAGCCTGAGCCGCTTAAGAAAATGAAAACAAAAATAATTGAGTATTGAGATGGATATCGATGTGTTAGATGCACCGTTCGACGAAACGGCGTTATATCATTCAAAGAATGAGACTAAGTTTGCGGTTCGAAATGCGACTGTCGAAGATGATGAGCAACTAATGAAAATTAGTGCAGAGACTATGCCAAGCAATGGCATCACATTATCTTATGCGCGTCACCCCAGTTATTTTGATGCCAGCCACGCACAGTATAATCGTCCAGATTTAAAAGTGGTTGTCCCTGTGGAAGATCCATCTATCGTGATTGCGATGATGAATTTGGGATGGCGTTATTGTTATATCAATGGTCAGCCTGACCTGATGCGTTATGTCGCCGATTTAAGAATGAATCCAGCGTATCGTGGTGCTAAAGTCATGCGCTTATTGATGGACTATCTCCATGATGAAATACCACAAGACACGATTTTTGAAAGTGTGGTTTTAAACGACAATATTGTCGCTGCCAGTATTTTACATCATGAAAGATCTGGATTTCCGCTGCCATATTTTTATGATGAAATTCGAACCTTTACCGTTTCACAGGCAGTGAAACCAAAAACTTTCAATCAATATCAATTTAAAACCCTGACTGCTGAACGTGTAGATGAAGCGAATGATTTCATTTTAAAAATGAAAGACCATTATAATTTTTTACCTAGCTATGATTTTAATGCTTTAGTAGATGGTCAAAATCCATTTTGGGCATGCTTAAATCTAGATGACTTCTATTTGATTTACGATCAGCACAATCAGTTGGTTGGACTTTATGGCTTATGGAATCAAAAAAGTTTTAAACAAACTCGAGTGATCGATTATTCAAGGTCATTAAAGTTGATGAAACCTTTTTATAATGCCTATGCCAGTGTGCGTGGTGTTTTATCACTGCCAAAAATTCATGGAACCTTTGATTATTTAATGTTGCATAGTCCGCTATGTCATCCTGAACATCTGGACGTATTTGCAAGTTTGATTTTTCATGCAAAACAGCAGACAAAGCAACGTGGTAAAGAAACCTATTGTATTACTTTGGCAGAGAAGGACCCGCGTATTGAGTGGATGAAAAATACGACCTCACATGTGTTAAAAGCCAAGCACTATTTTCATAGTTTTAAAGCCAATCCATACGCTGCTTTTGATCGTAAACGTATTAGTTATTTTGAAGTTGGGCGTATATAGAGGAAGTGATAACGATCAAAAAATCAATTAAAACTGCCAAATCAATCATTTAAAATCATTCTAATTGTGTACTTATGTAACTGAGTTCTTCAGTATACTGCGCAAAGAATAATCAGAATGAGAAAGACATGTCGAAGTTGATGTGGGGAATTGGCAGTTTAGCGGTGCTTTCAGCAGCAGTGGTGGGAGGGAATTTATATGCAGATAAATCTCTTGCCCAATTTTATACACAGAATAATTGGTCAGCAGCTGTACAAGATGTTGATGTGAAGTACAGCAATTATCAAATGGGCTTGATGGGTGGAACGGTCGATTGGGTATTAACCCTGAAAACAGACCCGTGTAAACCCAAAGAAGTGATTGTGTTGAAGGGAACCGATCAGATTCAACGTGGGTTGAAAGGCTATAACATCAACTCTAACTTTAAGATTGTTCAACAACAAAGTACGTCCGAATATGCCAAGCTTTTTGGTACGGACTTAACGGCAAAAACCTTGGTCAATTGGATTGGTCAAAGTAAAACAGATTTACAGATTCCTGCATTTAAAACGACTGCACAAGGTGCAACGGTACAAGCTGATGCCAGCCAATTGCAAATTCGAATCAATAGTCTACCGGGACAAGCAACGAAGGTATCTGAGCTTTCAATCCATTTACCTGTAGTTCGGTTGAGTGAAGGTCCAATGCAAACCATGGTGCAAAATTTTTCGATGAAAACCAATCAAGGTTTAAATCAGGAAAATCTTGAAAATGGCTTTATTGAAATCCAAGCGGGTTCTATCAAACGTTTAGATCAAAAGTTCTCAGGCGGCATGCGTGGTATGCAACTGCGTTGGGAGACCGAGCTAAATGAACATGATGTGGACTTTGAAGGCTATTTAAAAGCAGATGAGATGGATTTCCCAGGTTCACCGGTCACCAAAGATTTCGCACTGAATTTGGCATTGCATAAAGTCAATTTGGATAAAGTTCGTGCATTTAGTGAACTTTTGCATCAGGTGGAAAATTCCTGTGATGCAGTGGGTGAATCAAGTGAAGAAATGACTCAAGCTTTCTTAGCTATCGCAAGCCAAGGTTTTGATTTTGAGTCTAAAGATAACTCGATCAGTATTGGTGGAGGTAAAGCCTCTGCAAATGTCGTGGGGAAAGTCATGCCGGGTCACCATGCCTCAATGGAGTCTTTTATTAAAATGGTGCCGAGCTTACTGGATTTTCAAGCAGACTTAAGTTTTGATAAAAATATGATGACTGCAATCATGAATAACTTTTTGCAATTACAGGGCAAAAGTTTGTCAGGACAGGAAGCTGAAGCCATGTTTGCTGGTTTTGAAACATCAGGGCAAGGCAAGCGCGATGGCGATAACATGGTCATGAGTATGCAATATAAGTTCGGTCAAAAGCTTTTTGGTCAAGCCATACAAAAGAAATAAGCAACCAGTAGTGAGTAGTTAAGTTTAAAAAATATAAAACCGTCATAGATTGGCGGTTTTGTATTTTTGGCTACAGAATTATGATTTTCAGTTTATCGGAACACAGCGGCCTAGCCATTGTTGAACAGTTGAAAAGTTGCTAGCGTCAATGGGCAACTAGCCAATGAAAACAACAATAGGAAAGACACCATGTCACACGATTATTTTTTTAGACGGAAACTTGTTCATTCATCCATGCCTAAATGTTCTTGGGTAAAACACAGTCTTATTAGTAGCATTTTTCTGATCGCTGTTCAGTCTACAGTTTTTGCGGGTACTTCAATTTCAGATCAACGTTTGTCGAATGAAACGCAAGGTAAAAAACAATTTAGTTAAGAAACCTTAGATATTATTGAGAGTGAAGCAGCTAAACCCAAAGAAGAGCAGCAGAACAATTCAAATCATAAATCTAATCGTAATAATAAGATCATTCAGGAGACCCAGCTTGAAGGCTCAACCATGAGTGATTATTTGCTTCAAAAGAAAAGGGCAGCGGATCAGGTCGGGTTAATACAATCTCCTGAAGTTGCACCGATTAACCGTATTGTGCTGCAAGAGCGACATGAAAATATTCGAGTAACGTATCCAGATGGAGTCGTGGTTGAAATGAAGCACTGACGTGCTTCATTTCATAGATCAGGAATTTCTAAAGTCAAACCTTAGATTTGTGGATGAGTGATTTTCCATGCACGGTGAATTTTGGTATTACGTTTAAAGTCTAGGCCAATGGTTTCATTGCTGATTTCTTCAACGTCAAACATTGCCATGATCACATCGTCCATCTCAAAACCACGGTAGTTGTTTGAGAAGTAAAGCGTTCCGTCAGTGGTTAAACGGTTCATGGCACGTTTAAGCAAAGACATATGGTCGCGTTGGACATCAAACGTACCATAGAACTTTTTAGAGTTAGAGAATGTTGGTGGGTCAATAAAGATCAGGTCATATTGCTCGTGACCTTCTTTCAACCATTCAAAACAGTCGCTAGAGAAGAACTGATGTTGTTCATCTGCATGATCTACTGTCAAACCATTCAGTACAAAGTTCTCTTTAGACCAGTTTAGGTAGGTATTTGACAAATCGACACTGGTCGTACTTGCTGCACCGCCAAGCGCTGCATGTAAGCTCGCTGTAGAGGTATAGCTATATAAGTTCAGGAAGTGTTTACCTTTGGCTTCTTTGGCAATACGTAGACGCATTTGACGATGGTCAAGGAACAAACCTGTATCGAGGTAGTCTGTTAGGTTCACCAAAATCTTTGCTTTGCCTTCTTGAACGATAAAACGTTTAGACGCAGTACTTTGTTTGGTGTACTGATTTTTACCTTCTTGGCGGGCACGTGTTTTAATGAAAATCGCATCACGACCTAAGCCTGTCACTGCACGAATCGCTTGCAGTGCTAAGTTAAAGCGTTTTTTGGCTTTCTCAGGGTCAATTTTTTTCGGTGGTGCGTATTCTTGTACGTGTAAACGATCACCATACAAATCTACCGCGACATTAAAGTCTGGTAAATCGGCATCATATAAACGTAGGCAGAAAATATTTTCTTTAACTGCCCATTTTTTAAGATTCTGCATGTTTTTTTGCAGACGGTTAGTAAAGTCTTCTGCACCTTCAATTTTTTCAAATTGTTGAGGTTCCCAATGCTCGAGGAAAGGCTTTTGAACTGCCGCAGGTTTGACTGTACCAAAACGGACGTAAATTGGCAGCTTACCATTCATCAAACGCAAAATTTGCGGATCATTAAAGGCAAGGACATCGGCCTGTTCAACTTGTGCTGCAATAATCGCAGCAGGCTGGTTCGGGAAGTTCTTTTGTAATAGTGCCGATAAACCTAAATACAGAGCACGGTTAGAGGCTTTATCACCTAAACGCTCACCGTATGGCGGGTTGGTGACAACAAAGCTTTTCTTACCTGTTGCTTGGAAATCTGGCCAGTCTGCAAGTGTACGTTCTTCAATCTTAATTTGATCAAGTACAGATTCGAAACCTGCCGCGATAATATTTTGTTTGGTTGCTTTTACCGCTTCCCAGTCTGCATCAAATGCATAGAATTGTGGCAGAGGGTTTTCAAGTGCGGCTTTATGACGTTCAGCAGCTTCGCCTTTGATCGACATCCAAAGTTCATGGTCATGACCATTCCAACCATTAAAACCAAAACGACGAACAAGGCCTGGTGCGCGGTCAGTCAAAATCATTAAAGATTCAATGATAAAGGTCCCTGAACCACACATTGGGTCCAAGATAATATCGGGTTGATGTTGTTTAAGTTTTGCTTTCTGTAAGATAGCAGCCGCTAAGTTTTCTTTAATCGGTGCATCTGTCATGTAGCGACGGTAGCCGCGTTTATGCAGAGAATCACCTGATAAATCTAAGCAATAAGTATGTTCAGTTTTGCCAGCTAATACATACAACGTAATTTCAGGTTGCTTAATGTCAATGCTAGGACGTTTGCCCACAGCTTCCATAAAGGAATCGACCACACCATCTTTGACACGTAAAGTTGCGAACTGAGAATTGACTTTAATGTCACGTTCGATGTGTAAACGAACAGCAAATGTACTTTGTGGTGCAAAAATAAGTGACCAGTCAAAGTTTATTGCACCTTCATAGAGCTCTTCCGCTACATCACGTGCATCATGCGTGAACTCTAATTCATGTGTATGAATCGGGGTGAGTACACGAGAAGCCAAACGTGACCACATGCAAATACGGTATGCATCTTCAAGTGTGCCTTTGAATACAAGACGACCCGGGAATTGTTCAATATTTTGAACACCTAAACCTTCAATTTCCTCGCGGAGTAAGGTTTCCAGTCCATCTGCACAGGTAACCCAATATGTAGAAAGACGCGGTTTCGAATTCATGTAAATTTCCAAAGGCAAAAAAGCAATCGCATATTTTAACGTATTTTCGTGGATTTGGGCGGACGATATTGCGCTGAAACGGGAGAAATATCGGTAGATTTGAATGACTTTATCAAATTTATTCTGTGTACATTGTGAGAAATATCACTTAATGGTACAAAAATTGCTATAACCCTGATCAAATTTCGATCTTTATAATATTGATATCATTAGGGGTATTTATGACAGGGCTGGCAATCAATAGTCAATCAAACGCATTTTCAATCGCCACTTTAATTTACGCGCGTTTACGTCGTGTGTCAGGTCGGGTTATTGACGCATTATATGTGGTTGAGAATGTCGAATACGCACGCTTTGTTTCTAACTTGGCTCTGGAAACGGCCGATCCTGAATTATCTCGTTTGGTTGCGCGGCTTTACAGCGAGTTGAATTTGCATGAAGCTGCCGTTTCTGAAGCAGAGGAATTGACGGACAGTTCAGTACAGCCTGAAACGGCAGAAATATTAATGAGCGAACCGACTGCGGAAGACATCTGTAAAGCACAGGTTGCACATCGTTATATTGGCGCATTGCGTTAATTCAATCCCGCTGTGAGCAGCAGCATAAATTTCCTGCTGCACGCAGCCTGACGTATCAACTCTCTTTCTTTATTTCACAAGTTATTTAACTGCGCAGAAGGCGGCTGTTTATAGCTGAACTTTATCTGTTTGAAAGTATTCAATTCAATCAAAAATAAGGACAGATAGAAGTCCTGTTTGAAGGCTTTTTGAAAGGGGAAAGGTGAAGTTTAAATTAAAACGTTTAATTTATCTAATTGAAATGATAGATAGGAATTTGAAAATTCATTTTGAATAACATCATGCGTTTGCATTGAACGTTGAAAACTTCAACTGCCATTTGCCAAGATTCTCTGTATAATGCGTTAACTTAACGATAAGGAATCTCTCATGCACTTGGCGGCATTGCATACACCGAGCCAGATTCAACTCAACCAAGATGGTAACTTAAAACATTTCCTCACCATCGAAGGCCTTTCTAAAGAAACTCTCACAAAAATATTGGACACTGCGCAGTCCTTTTTCAATGACCAAAATCAGCTGATTACCAACAACCTTTTAGAAGGCCGTACGGTAATGAACCTGTTTTTTGAAAATTCAACACGTACCCGTACCACTTTTGAAGCGGCAGCAAAACGTCTGTCTGCAAACGTATTGAACATTGATATTGCGCGTTCAAGTACATCAAAAGGCGAGACACTGCGTGATACCTTGTGGAATTTAGAAGCGATGGCGACCGACATTTTTGTGGTTCGTCATTCATCGTCAGGCGCGCCGCACTTTATTGCCAAAGATGTTTGTCCGCATGTGGCAATCATCAATGCAGGCGATGGCCGTCATGCGCATCCTACGCAAGCCATGTTGGATATGTTGACGATTCGCCGTGAAACCAAAAAGAATTTTGAAGACATTTCCATTGCCATTATTGGCGATATTAAGCATTCGCGTGTTGCCCGTTCAGATGTCGCTGCATTGCAAACATTGGGCTGTAAAGATATTCGTGTCATTGCGCCAAATACTTTGCTGCCTTACGGTTTTGATGATTATGGCGAAGGCATTCGTCTGTTCAACAATATGGAAGACGGCATTCAAGACTGCGACGTGATTATTACTTTACGTATTCAAAACGAACGTATTGATTCTCCTGCGCTGTCATCTCAAGCCGAATTCTACAAAATGTATGGTTTGAATAAAGAGCGTCTGGCTTTGGCAAAATCAGATTGCATCGTGATGCATCCGGGACCAATGAACCGTGGTGTTGAAATTGACTCGAGTATTGCCGATGGCACTCAGTCGGTGATTTTACATCAGGTGACCAACGGTATTGCGGTGCGTATGGCGGTACTGGCTTTGGCAATGCAAGGTCAGTTGCAAGAAAAAGGTTTAATTGAAGCGATTGCGGTTTAAGGGATAGTCATGAGTATTGTTAAAGTTGAAAATGTACGTGTCTTAGATCCAATCAATCAAACTGACAGCGTACAGACGGTTTATATTGAAAATGGCCGATTGGTTGCCGAAAGCAATGCCGCTGAAACCATTGATGGTCAAGGCAAATGGCTGATGCCAAGTATGGTTGACCTTTGCGCGCGTTTGCGTGAGCCGGGTCAGCAGCAGCACGGCACTTTAAAGTCAGAAGGTAAGGCTGCGCGTGCGAATGGTATTCTGCATGTGTTTACGCCGCCAGACTCTAAACCGATTGTGCAAGACAATGGCGCATTGATTCATGGTCTGGTGGAAAAAGCCATGCTAGATGGCGGCATTTATCTGCAGGTGATTGGCGCGCAGACTCAAGGCTTGTTAGGCAAGCAGCCTGCGAATATGGCAGGTTTGAAAAAAGGCGGCTGTACAGCAGTATCGAATGCTAATGCGCCATTTATGGACGATGATGTGGTGATTCGTACCTTGGAATATGCTGCGGGTCTGAACATGACCGTTGTGTTCTATGCCGAAGAACCGCAAATTGCCAAAGATGGTTGTGTGCATGAAGGCTTTGTCGCATCTCGTCAAGGTTTACCGATGATCCCTGCATTAGCGGAAACCGTAGCCATTGCAAAATATTTATTGATGATTGAAGCTA
This sequence comes from Acinetobacter sp. YH12039, assembly GCF_013420015.1. Classification (NCBI taxonomy): domain Bacteria; kingdom Pseudomonadati; phylum Pseudomonadota; class Gammaproteobacteria; order Moraxellales; family Moraxellaceae; genus Acinetobacter; species Acinetobacter sp. YH12039. The sequence continues at coordinate 64,047 of NZ_VOZA01000004.1, forward strand.
CTAAAGTGCGTGCGCACTTTGGTCTGTTGTCATCAGGCGCATCTGTCGAATTAATTAAACATGCTAAAGCGAAAGGCTTGCCTGTGACTTGCGATGTAGCCATGCACCAATTACATTTAACTGATCAGTTGATTGATGGCTTTAACTCACTTGCACATGTTCGTCCGCCGCTGCGTTCTGAGCAAGATAAAGACTTGCTCCGCCAAGCAGTGAAAGACGGTGTGATTGATGCAATTTGTACGCATCATGAGCCGCTGAGCAGCTCAGCGAAAATGGCGCCATTTGCTGAAACACAGCCCGGTTTTACTGCATTTGATACCTATGTACCTTTTGGTATTCAATTGATTCAAGAAGGCCTATTAAGCCCACTGGAATGGGTTGAGAAAGTCACACTCGCACCTGCTAAAGTAGCCAATATGCAACAACGTTGGACAGATGAAGCGGGTTGGGTGCTTGTCGATCCAGAACTTGAGTGGACTATTAATAAAGACACGATTGTCTCAAATGGTAAGAACACACCATTAATTCAGCAAACGGTAAAAGGTAAAGTAGTTCACGCTTTTTATGCCGTTTAAGCGCACGCTCAACATGGAAATTTGTTGATTCTCAGAATTTTGATTAGACATTAAAAAGTCAGCTTCGGCTGGCTTTTTTAGTGAAGATTGAAAATAAAAGAAGAAATTAAAGCGTTGACAAGTCCGAACAAATTATTACATTTGATCAAAAAATAAGCATATAAACTGAAGTACATATGAAAATAATGACAACTGCATGGAGTACAAATATGAGTATAGATTTATTAGCGCTGATTAAGCAGCACGTCTCCTCGATTGTGCTGGACGGTGATACACAATATTTAACTGAAAAAAATTCAGCCATTAGCCAGTTTATTCCATTCCTGTTAAATATTTTTCGATCCAAACCTGAATTTATTGATGCCTTTCAAAAACAGTTAAACCCACGTATTAGTGATATATTTTCGGCAAATCCCACATTAAAAGATCAATTTTTGCAACATCTCGGTGGCGGTACGGCCCCAACGTCAGAAATAGAGCAAACCTTAAACCACTCTATAGCTCCAACTTTAGGGGCACTTGAAAATGAAGCGGGTTCATCTGATCCCGTCGCAATCACGCATTTACTTGATAATCATGCAGATAGCATTTTGGCGGCACTACCACAATGGGCAGTGCCTTTACTCGCAGGTTTAGGGGTAAACACTGCAGCTGGCCGTACATTACACCAAGCGCCTGTTGTTGAACCAACACCTGTTATCGTTGAAGAAAAACGCTCGAATTGGTTATTACCAATTATTGCGCTGCTTATATTATTGGGTCTGATCGCATTTTGGTTTAAGTCTTGTACTAATAAAGAAGAACCAACCACCTCTGCAACAACGGTTGCACAGCCTGCTGCATCTCAGCCAGCACATTTGCAATTTAGCACCGGTACAGATGGGCAGTTAACCAACTGTCAAATTCAAACTGGTGATTCAAATTATCTTGAAATTTTGCAGCAACAAGTCAAACAGATCTTTAACTTTAATACGGGTTGTGGTGCTTCATCTGATGCCAGTTACCATACTCAATTTATTGATCAAGATACCATTCCAACGGTTCTGCAAAAACTTAAAGGTGTGCCAAATACCACTTTAACCTGGACAGAAAATCAGTTATCGATTTTGTCGCAAAATCCTGCGGATGCTCAAAGCCTTGCCAATCAAATTAAGCCTTTAGCAAAAAATATGACGGTATTGGTTCAAGAAGGCGTGAGCGAACAAACTGCAGTAGATAACAGTATTACTGATGCACAAAAAGCATTAGCGAGTATTAACCCTGAACAAGTTCGTGCTCTAGATGTTGCGACTGCGCTGAACTTACAAATTATTAATTTTGCGACAGGTTCATCTGATATTCCTGACGTGAATAAATCGATTTTGGATCAAGCGGCAGCGTTAATGCAGCGCGCAACACAGGTACATCTGACTGTACAAGGTCATACCGACGCTGTGGGTAATGCGGAAGCGAATAAAGCTTTATCGCAAGAGCGTGCACAAGCTGTGGTGGATTATTTGGTGTCGAAAGGCGTTGATCCTGCACAGCTTCAAGCGGTGGGTTATGGTCAAGAAAAACCGGTAGCAGAAAACAGCACCAAAGAAGGTCAATTCAAAAACCGACGTATTGAGTTTGAAGTTTTAAATACCGAGAATGGCAAAGTACGAGATGTTACCAATGAAGGCGTGACTGAAAAGGCCAATTAAAACCGTACTAAATGAGATGATATATAAAAAATCCCTGCACATGCGGGGATTTTTCTCGTCAAAGCGCTGTAATTTTGAGTAAAATACGCCCGAAGAATAAAATCATAATGGTACTTATACAATGAAAAAAATAGTCATCACGAGCCTCATGTTGTCTGCGGCATTAATATCCGGCTGTGATAATTTTAAAAATAAAAAAGATACAGAAGCCAAAACGGAAGCGCCTGCTTTGGAAGATTGGAGTTGTACTGCACAAGCCAATATTGACCAATTGCAAGATCATTTAAAAAAAGAATATCTCAAAGAATTAAACAAAGAAATACGTCAGTCAGATTATGAAGCCGATCAGCAACTCATGGATCTGATTGTAAAAAATCTAAAATTTAACATTCAAAATGTCACGACTTTAACTGAAGACCCTAATAAAGCCAAAACATTGGAATGTAGCAGTCAATTGTTGGTGGTTTTCCCGAAAGGATTACAAAAGCGTGCTGAAAACGCCTTTGCTGAACGACCATGTGATGAAGGCTGTGAAGAACGTGGTAATTATACTTTGAATGATTCACTCGAAGATGGGGAGTCAGGCTTAAGCATGGACAATGATCAGCTTAAAGGGAACTTTAGCTATAGCATCACTAAAACCGACAAAGATGGTTTAAGTTTAAGTGTCCCGAGTCAAAATGACGTAATTGATAGCGTTGTCACAGTGACACGTCATGCGGTGTTATATGCGGCATATAGTGCTCAAAATAAGCGAGATGAAGAATCCTATCAGCAAGGGATGGAGAGCCAATCTCAACAAATGAGCCTTGCACAAAAGGCGATGGATATTCGTAAGAAAGAGCTAGATCAGGATAATGCCAAAGTGGTGGATCGTCTCAATCAGACTTGGGATCATTTTAGTGATGAACAAAAGGCGCAGTTACAGCAAGATCAAGCAGACTGGTTTGAAAAGCGTGATATCGACTGTAAAGTGCTTGCACAAAAAAGTGTTTATTCATTAAATGAAAGTGAAAAAGAGACTTATCAAAAGCATTCGCAATACTGGGATGAGGCGATGAATACGCAAAATCAAGAGTTGCAATATACCAAATGCTTTAATCAGAAAACTACAGAACGAATTGTATATTTAAACAACGTTTTTAATTGATCTAAAAGAAGAAAAGCCCTCAATTGAGGGCTTTTTTATGAATCTTAGTTTATTGCTTGATGATCAAAACAGGAATTGGGCACTGCGTTAAAATATTTTGTGCTACGCTGCCCAGCATGGCTTTTTTCAAACCTGTACGTCCATGCGAACCCATGATGATTAAGTCAGCAGAGATTTCATCAGCCACTTGTAAAATCCCTTCTGTTGGCGATACACCATGAATCAAACGGGTTTTAACTTCGATACCATCACGTACAAAGGTTTGTTTGATATCTTCTAAACGCAGCTGAGCACTTTTTTCAGCTTGCATAAAATATTCAGTGATTGCAGGTGCAACAGCATAGAAATCGACACCAACGAATGGATCAACAGCAACAACGCTGACAATGGTCACTTGTGCATTTTGACTTTTAGCCAAGCTGAGGGCATGTTCAACAGCAGAATATGAAATTGGAGATTCATCCACAGGGACTAAAATTTGTTGATATTGACTCATATCCGCTTCCTTAATATTTTAAATGTTATCAATCTAATCTTGCGCTATTCACGATATTGTATGAATTAGACAAAAGGGTAAGCTTATTGGTGAAGGGTGTGCTGAATACAAAAAAGCCCACATTGTGTGGGCTTAGTCATCTTAAGCTTTTACAACCAACACGGGTAATTCAGTATTGCTGAGTACATCTTGTGCGAAGCTGCCGAGTAGCATTTTCTTAAATCCTTTGCGACCATGTGAACCCATCACAATTAAATCAGCTTTGACTTCATTGGCTGCTTCTACCACACCTTCAGCAGAAACTTGACCTTTAATAATTTTACTTTGTGCTTCTACACCCACTTCAGTTGTAATTTGTACAGCTTCTTTTAATGCAGATTCTGCATTTGCATATGCTTGTACGAAATATTCTTTCATGATTGATGAAGAATAATAGAAGTCTGCATCGGTAAATGGGTCTTCAGCAACAAGGCTGATTAAAGTGAGTTGGCTGTTAAACGCCTTGGCAATAATTGCAGCTTTTTTAACTGCAGAAAACGAGATTTCTGAACCATCGACAGGTACTAAAATGTTTTGATATGACATGGAACAATCTCCTGTAATTTTGCTTTTAAACCCTATGGATTATTGATAACACATTGTCGTGCATGGTTCAATTTATTAATCTAAAAAATATTGTAAATTCATAAAATTACATAAAATAATGTCGATAAGTCGTCAAATAAATCTGAGCAAAAAACTCGGACTTTGCTCAAAAAATATTAAAATAAAATCAACTAATTTTCTCGGATTTTGAGCATAAAAGATCAATTTGAACTTTATAAAAATAAGCCTAAACTATATACAGTTTTAAATCTAAGATTTATAACAGAATTGATGCGATTGGATAGATTGATATGTCATATAAAGTAGGGTTGGTTGCACTCAGCATGTGTTCAGTGTTGCATTTGTCTGGTTGTCAAAACACGCAAAGCAGTACCAAAGTGATTGCAGGTGCTTTTAACTTATCGACACAAGTTCAAAAGACCTTCATCAACCTACATGCGCCTGACAATGTTATTGTGCAGTCAAATATTCAATATCTACAAAATCCAAATTTAAGCTTGGATATCTATCAACCTGAAACAAGTATGGCGATTGCACCCAGACCAACGATTATTTGGATCCACGGTGGCGGTTGGGTCTCAGGTTCAAAAGAGCATGCAGGTGGATATTTTAAACGGCTCGCAGCCCAAGGTTATAATGTGGTTTCTGTTCAATATCAGTTTGCACCTGAAGCCATTTATCCCGTACAGCTCAACCAAATAGATGCAGCACTGACGTTTTTGAATCTACATGCGGCACAATATGGCATTGATTCGCAAAATATGTATTTGGCCGGGGATTCTGCAGGTGCAAATATGGCCAGTCATTATGCCGCCTTGGTTACGAATCCTGATTTTGCGCAAGCGTCAAAGATTCAGCCTGTATTAAAGCCTTCACAGCTTAAAGGGCTGATTTTGCATTGTGGTATTTATGATTTAAACAGCTTTGTAAATACTGCACCCGCAGAGATTGGACTGATCGAGTGGGGCGTCTATAACTTAGTTCAGGCGTATACCGGAGACAAAAAAGATGATGCCGAGTTTTTAACGCGTATTTCAACGGCCTCAAATATTAATGCAAATTATCCGCCTGTATTTATCAGCGGTGGCAATAAAGATTTTTTAACCAAAACGCAATCTGAGCCTTTTGTGGAAAAATTGCATGCAAATAATGTACCTGTGACAGCGGTATTTTATCCAGATTCGAAAGAATATTTGGTACATGAATATCAATTTATGATGAGTAAAAAGGCCAGCCAGCAGACCTTTGATCGCACTTTAGAATTTTTGCAACAACACGTACAGTCCGTTAAAAATTAAAAATAGGCTTAAAATGCTTGCAGAATAATCTCTAACTTAATAACATACCTACCAGCTGGTATGTTTGTTTTGGAATGAATAATGAATTCGGTAACATTGGCGTATGGCTTACTGTCATTGGCGATTATCTCAGAAGTAATTGGTTCGACATTTTTGGTGAAGTCAGAAGGGTTTACCAAACTTGCGCCTTCATTGGCTGTCGCAGTTTTATTCTGTTTGGCATTTTATTTATTGTCTCAGGTGATTAAAGTCATACCACTTGGTATTGCTTATGCCATTTGGGCGGGTGTTGGTATTGTTTTAACTGCACTAATTGGCTACTTTATCTTTCGTCAAAGTTTAGACCTCCCAGCCATGTTAGGGATAGGCCTGATTGTTTCAGGTGTGGTCGTAATTAACCTGTTTTCAACTTCTGCTGGACACTAGTATGGATAATCCGCATCAGCGCAAGAAAGAACCTCAACTGATACGCCAAAGTATTTTGCAGCATGCAATCCGTCTTGCTGCTGATAAAGGTGTTAATGGGGTGTCGATTCAAGCCGTTGCGGATTTAGTTGGGGTTACAAAAGGTGGTGTATTTCATCATTTTTCAAATAAGCAAAAGCTCTTAGAGTCCATGATTGTGATGCTTTTGGCTCAATTAGACGAGGTCGTTGACCGATTAATTGACGAAGACCCTGAGCCATACGGTCGTTTTACCCGAGCCTATATTGAAATTACCTTAGAAAAACAAATCATGGGTTTGCAACAGTCATGGTCAGCGATTTCGATGACCATGCTGACCGATAAAACTTTTAATGAATATTGGATCGAATGGATGAAATCACGTTTAGAGCGTCATCATCAGACAGATTCGGATATAGAACTGAAAATTGTACGTTATGCAGCCGATGGTATTTGGCTCACCGCTTTTACAGAAGTGGAAGATGAGAGCGAAACCCAATTATTAAAACAAGAACTGATCGCCAGAACGTATCGAGTGAAAGAGATTAAATAACTGATTTTACATACGTAAAAGTAATTACGCATTTTAAAATGATTTTTGAGTCTTTTCGACAGAGTCTTACATCTAGGGATTGAATAAAGGGATTAGCCTTCAGCTGGAGGTGATTTTGTTTAGGTAAAATGAGAAGCGTGCTTCGTAAGGAAACCATCTTGCGGAGCATTGCTCCTCACCGCAAAAACATTTTTGATTGGAAATAGTCCTATCTCAAACACATGCGGATGATGTTACCGCGTATCATTCTTTTATTTGAAGCAAATTATTTAACTGAGGGCTTAATTTCTCTTATACTTGAAAATAACATGTACGACTAAACCAAAGACCAACCCCCAAAACGCGGAACCAATACCAAAAAATTGTACGCCCGATGCACTAAATAAGAAGGTGAGTAGAGCAGCGTCACGTTCACTCGCTTCTTGGAAAGCAATGACGATGTTGTGTCCAATGGTGCCTAGTAGGGCAATTCCTGCTAAAGCGGTAATAAATACCAATGGAAAAGCAGTTAAGAAACTCACCAAAGTGGCTGCAAACAGGCCCATCAAAATATAAAAGAAGCCACAAGTCATACCTGCGATATAGCGCTTTTTCTCATCGGGGTGGGCTTGGTCATCTAGACTGATGGCCGCACTAATCGCAGCAATATTGACACTAAAACATCCAAATGGCGCGAGTAGCGTTTGGGCTGTACCAGTCCAACCAATCAGTTGATTGACGTGGGGTTGATAACCATAACTTTTAATCATGGCTAAACCCGGTAAATACTGAGAGGCCATATTGATTACAAAGAGTGGTAGCGCCAAACCCAGTATTGCTGAGATCGAAAATTCAGGTGTGACCCAAACCGGCTGTGCGAGTTCTAAATTAAGCGCAGGTAATTGAAAACCAAGTAAAAATGGACAAAGCATGATGCCAATGATCACCGTAATGACAATGCTATAACGTGGTAACAGCCGTTTACTGAGGACATAGGCAGCCAGTAAACCAAGAACGAATGCCCATTCATTTTGTAAATTGACAAATAGCTCAATACCAAATTTAAGGAGTACACCCGCCAACATTGCACTGGTTAGACATTGCGGGATATAGCGCAGTATTTTTTCAAAAATGCCTAAAAATCCGAGTACTGCTGTCAATAGGCCACAGACCAAGAAAGCACCTAGGGCGGCATTCATGCTGTAACCATTTGCAGTCGCTAAAATCAGTGCCAGTCCTGCAGTGGACCATGAAGTCGCAACGGGATATTTAAATTTCCAAGACAGAATCAGCCCGCTTAAGCCGATACCCAAACCTAGGGCCCAAAACCAAGAAGTTATTTCTGCAGTGTTGGCACCGAGCATTTGTGCAGATTGGATCACCAAAACAGCCGAGACACTGATCCCGACTAAGAACGTAATAAAACCTGCAAAAGCAGCTGGAATGGAAAAGTCTTGGAGTAGTTTTTGCATAATGATCGAGCTATGAGTATTGTTGGCGCAGATTTAAGATGACATTTTTCAGGATGATACGCTCAAGTCCTGTACAGTAAAAGTGCTCATCGAGAGATTATGGAAATACTTTATTTATTCACTGATGTTACGCAGTAACATCAGAAGAGCCATTTGATTCAAATAAAAGAACGATACGCGGCAACGTCATTCGCAAGTGTTTGAGACAGGACTACTTCTATTCAAAAATGTTTTTGCGATACTTTTGAATAATTAGACGCTAGTGAACGAGTTTTGCGGATGACAATGGTTTTGGGTACTTTTGCCGAAACAAAAGTACCTCCAGCCGAAGGCTAATCCCTTTATTTAAATCCTAGATGTAAGACTCCGTCGAATAGACTTAAAAAGCATTTTAAAAATGCGAAATTACTTTTACGTGCGTAGCATCAATTATTAACAAACGGCACTTTAATAGAACGAATCGACAACCACACATTGTGGATGTTTCATCCTTTTAAAAGTTAAAGGCATCGTAGATTATCCGGAGTTAAAACTTTGAGCTTTGTACTGTATACATATCGTTTACATGGTAGATGTCGCAAGCTTTAGACCAAATCCACAAAATAGAAGGCCAACCGCTGCTACACAGCATGCCGTAAATTTATAACGATGGCTAAAATAGGTGGCCAGTTTTGCACCCGAAAAGATCAAAATCGTTAAATAGCTCATACTGATAATTTGCAGCACGATCGCGAGTGCGGTGAATGTAATCGCTGGATATGGATATGCAGGATCGACGAATTGCACAAAGAACGATAAGTAAAAAAGAATGGCTTTAGGGTTTAAAATACTGATGGTTAATGCAGTCTTAAACGGTTTCAATTCATTCAAACTCAGTTGCTTGGTGTCGAGTTGTTCTGGCATTTGAACGGCATTCCATGTTTGGTAGGCAGCCTTGAAAAGTTTGATACCTAGATAACTTAAATACAGCGCACCGACAATTTTTAATAATAAGAATAACCAAGGGAAGGCGTGAAGTAAGGATGCAGCCCCTAGAGCGGTGAGTAAGATTAAGATCAAATCGCCAGTATAAACGCCAAAAGCACCTAAATAGCCGACCTTAATGCCATAGCGAGAAGCAACAGACATGACATAAAGTGAATTTGGCCCGGGTAAAATCACAATTAATATCGTACCAATAATAAAGGTCGTTAAGTCTGTGATTCCAAACACTGAAGACACTCAAATAAAAAACCGAAGCTGTAGTATACAACTTCGGTTCTAGATGAAACTGAAAATTTCTAATTTATGCTTTTATTTCAGCATCTAAGCCAAAAGTTTGACGCAGTAAGCTACTTAATTGCTCACGGGCTTTAATAAATCCATCAATACCGCCTTGTAATAGTTGGAAAGACATTAAGTCTTTTTCAACTTCAGCTTTGAAAGTTTGCTTGTCGAGCACTTGTACATCGTGTTGACAGTGTGCATGCGCATGATGATTAGACAATTGCACTTCCACGGTACGCTGATCTTTTTCCAGTTCTGCCAATAAATTCGGTGAAACCGTCAATAAATCACAACCTGCTAAACCAAGCACTTGATCAATACTACGGAAGCTAGCACCCATAATTTCAGTTTTGATGTCATGTTGTTTATAGTAGTGGTAAATCTGCTTCACTGATAACACGCCCGGATCTTTCTCAATCGGGTAGCTATCCACATTTTCAGCTTTTTTGTACCAATCTAAAATACGACCAACAAATGGCGAAATCAGCGTGACTTGAGCATCTGCACAGGCTTGAGCTTGATGCAAACCAAACAAAAGCGTCAGATTACAGTGAATGCCTTCAGCTTCAAGGGCTTTAGCGGCTTGAATGCCTTCCCACGTTGAGGCAATTTTAATTAAGATACGATTTTGATCGATACCATACTGTGCATATAAAGCCAGTAACTCTTTAGCTTTTGCAATGGTGGCATCAGTATCATAAGACAAGGCTGCATCGACTTCTGTAGATACACGTCCTTCGATCAATTTTAAGATTTCTACACCAAATTTGACCGTAAGAATATCGATGGTGCGCTCAACCAGCTCATCGTTTTGATAACCTTCTTTACGCGCTTGTTCAAAAGCACTTTCAATCAGTTCTTTATTTTCAGGTTGATTTGCCGCTGCTGTAATTAAAGATGGATTTGTAGTCGCATCCAATGGACGGAATGTATTAATCGCAGCTAAATCACTGCTGTCAGCAACAATCGTTGTTAGGCTTTTTAATTGGTTTAACGCATTTTGAGTCATTTGAAATCTAGTTCTTAATGTTCTTGGTGTACATACTTTTATAACACAATCTGTTTAGAACCCAACCAAAAACCGCCCAATTAGGCGGTCTAAATCGTAGTTTTTCGTGAATTTCGGATGTGATTAATCAAAAAATGAGCAGCCGAGCCGAGTGGTTTTTCACGGTTCCAGACCAAGTCGACGAAATATTCAAATTTGGGTGTGAAATCTTGAAAGCTTAAGATTTTGAGTTGATCTTTGAGCGTCGGATTTTCATTAAACATCTCTAATGGAAGCACACCCCAACCCAGACCTTGAATAATCATCGAACAAGCAGAGTGGTGGTTATCTGTACGCCAACTGTGTTTGGAAAATAACAACTCTGGTTTGATACTTTTATCACGACTTGCAACCACGATTTGCCGACTTTGCAAAATTTGCTCAAAACTGACTTGCTTAAATTTCGACAGGCCATGTTTTGTCGCAGCAACAGGAACCAATGCTTCACGTTTCAATTCGACAAATTGTTCATAACTCTCAAGCTGTTCACGTTCAAACATTAGAGCAAGCTGTGCTTGACCTAGTAATAACATCTTTTGGGCATCTTCTTGAGGCGCAGAAAAAATATTGATTTGCAAAGATGGAAAATGAGCTTCTAGCAAAGAGATATAGTCGGTCCACTGCGTATGAAGCAGTTCTGATACCACCACGATATTCAGTGATGACTCTAAACCATGACTCAGCGCAATTGCATGCTGTTTCCACTGATTGATTTCTATCAATAATTGTTCAGTTTTTTCATACAGGTTTAGCGCTTGAGCTGTGGGCACAGGTTCACGACCAACGCGCTCAAACAGTTTAAGGTTGAGATCAATTTCGAAATTGGCAATGGACATGCTGACCGCTGAAGGCACTTTGCCGAGTTGTCTGGCAGCTGCGGAAAATGATCCTGTTTCCATGACTGTTTTAAAAATCATCAGTTGTTCTTGATTAATATTCATGAGCATACAGAAAAATAAAGGAATACAACCTTTCAATAATATTGAAAGAAACTAACTCGATTAATCAATAATATAAAAATAAAATAAGTTTTTTACAAATGATAGAGTGTTTCAAAATGACGATTTCCAAGAGAAGGATTATTCATGCGCTAAGCTATGAGATCATCCTATTGGTGATCATTGCTATTGCTTTAAGTTTTATTTTTAAAGTTCCAATGGAAGTAACGGGTACGCTAGGTATTGCGATGGCGGTCACTTCTGTGATTTGGAACATGATTTTTAATCATTATTTTGAAAAATTTGAAGCAAAAAGAAAGTTAAAAAGAACCTTTGGTGTACGTGTTTTACATGCGATTGGATTTGAGGGCGGCTTAATGCTTGCAACCATCCCAATGGTGGCTTATGCCATGCATATGACCTTATGGCAGGCGATTTTGCTCGATTTTAGTATGACCATGTGCATTTTAGTCTACACATTTATTTTCCAATGGTGCTATGACCAGATCGAGGCGCACTTGGGCTACCAACCACAATATCGTTAAATTTCAATAAGAAAATCACATTGGCCTGTACTGATAAATACAGGCCTTTTTTGCATCAAAATAGTGCAATATTTAACAAATAATAATATATAAAAACATAAACTAACTATAAAAAGTTAGAATAATTACATAACTTTTAAATATAAGAACAAAGAATGTTTTTATATATTAATTAAAAAAATATGCAAAACAAGGAGTTAGAATATGAAATTGATAAAAATTGTCACACCTGTTGTTTTACTTGGGCTTACACAATTTACATTTGCAGATGGTAACTTTAAGCGCTTTTCTGTATCTGCAGGTTGGTTACACGTGATGCCGCAAGGAAAGGCGAATCCTTTTAACATTAATACTTCTGTGGCAAATGGGACACAGGCCAAAGTTGGAAGCATTAGTGAAGAGGGTTTTTTACAAGCAATTGACCCAAATGCAACGATTCAAGACGGTGATAACACAGTAAATTTAAAGGAGACTTTAGGAACATTATTAGAAGATAGTTTTATTAATGGACTCATGACAGATGGCAAAGGCAATATCAAACCAGATATTGCAGGGACATCGACATTATATGGATTGGAAAATTGGTCAGCAGGAGGCACTGGTCTAGAAGCAGAGGATGTTGATACTTTAGGTTTGATGGTCAATTATTATATCAATGACAACGTATCCTTACAGATGATTGGCGGTATTCCTCCCAAAGTGGATATTCAAGGGAAAGGGATGATTACGGCACCTTTATCTGGCAATGCAATGCCGGGAGGTCTTGCTGGTTTGCTGTTTCCGGACGGTTTACCTTTGGATTATGATGTACCAATTACCAATCTGGATGCTTATAGTAAAGCAGCAACAGCGCGTGCTTGGACGCCAGCATTTCAAGCTCAGTATCAATTTGGAAAATCGGGCGTGAATAAATTCAGACCTTATGTAGGTGCAGGGATTATGTATGCGTATTTTAATGATATTGAACTCAATAAAGGTATTGAATCTGACTTAATTGCTGCAGGGCATATGATTCAAAATATTAAGGATAATCTTGCAGGTGCTGCATTAGACGGTAAAGAATCATCAGGTAAAATGGTGGTCGATGTCGATGCGGATAATGCGATTGCTCCAATTGTCACACTCGGTTTTACCTATGACTTCACCCCAAATTGGTTTACAGCAGCTTCAGTGTCTTATGCAAAGTTAAATAATAAGACCAAGATCGATGTGATTAACCAAACGACCGGTGAACAGTTAATTCATGCAACGACAAAGATCGATATTGATCCCATCATTACTTATTTAGGTGTCGGTTATCGTTTCTAAAAATTATGAAATCTCTGAAATAAAAAACCGCTCATAAGAGCGGTTTTTTGCTTTAAAGCATAAAGGATTATTTTTCAATAATCGCTGTTACGCCTTGACCACCCGCAGCACAGATCGATACAAGTACACGGCCTGAACCTTTTTGGTTCAATAGTTTTGCAGCAGTTGCGATAATACGACCGCCAGTTGCAGCAAATGGGTGACCTGCAGCAAGAGATGAACCTTTCACGTTCAATTTAGAACGATCAATTGAACCCAATGGTGCATCTAAGCCTAAACGTTCTTTACAGAATTTAGGATCTTCCCATGCTTTCAGTGTAGACAATACTTGAGATGCAAATGCTTCATGAATTTCATAGTAATCGAAATCTTGTAGCGTAATACCTGCACGTTCAAGCATACGAGGCACTGCATAAGCAGACGCCATCAATAAGCCTTCTTTTTTCTCGACAAAGTCAACCGCCGCTGTTTCTTGGAAAGTTAAATAAGCAAGAACTTCGTGACCGTTTGCTTTTGCCCATTCTTCAGAGGCAAGAAGGACACATGACGCACCATCAGTCAGTGGAGTCGAGTTACCCGCAGTCATCGTACGTGCATCGCCTTTACCAAACGCTGGTTTTAACTTCGCAAGTTTTTCTACAGAAGAGTCTGCACGTAAGTTGTTGTCACGTTCTAAACCTAGGAATGGCGTAATAAGGTCATCGAAGAAACCTTCTTCATATGCAGCTGCCATTTTTTGATGTGAAGATGCAGCAAGTTCATCTTGCGCTTCACGAGAGATACCCCATTCAAGCGTCGTAATCGCTTGATGATCACCCATAGAAAGACCTGTACGTGGTTCACCGTTCTTTGGTGCATCCATCAAATCTTTAACATTAATTTTAGTTAATGCTTTTAGGCGGTCTTTACCTGTTTTAGCAATATTCAATTCAAGTAAAGCTTTACGTAAGCCATCACCAAAAGCGATCGGTGCATCAGAGGTTGTATCTACACCACCAGCAACACCCACTTCGATTTGACCCAATGCGATTTTGTTAGCAACCAAGAAAGCTGCTTGTAAACCAGTACCACATGCTTGTTGAATATCGTAAGCAGGTGTTTCAGGAGCAAGTTCGGTATTGAGTACACACTCACGGGTCATGTTAAAGTCACGACTATGTTTTAACACGGCACCAGCAACAACTTCACCAAGGCGTTGACCTTGAAGGTTGAAACGTTCAACAAGACCATTTAATGCAGCTGTGAACATATCGCTGTTCGATGCAGTGAAGTAAGCGCCGTTAGAACGAGCGAAAGGAATACGATTACCACCGATAATAGCAACGCGGCGAACTGTGTTTTGACTCATGGTATTATCCTGTTGAACAGACGTTTGAGTTGTTGATTTTGAAGCTGTTTTAGGGTTTGAAGCGGGTGTCTTAGTGCGCGTAGATGCACGACGAGGACGGCTCGTTATAGCGGCATCACTTGTAGACTTGGTTGCTGTGCCCGTACTTTTAGCGCTACGTGGCGTACTCTTTGATGTATTTGACACAGTTTCCGTAGTCGGACTTTCGACTGCTGGATTTTCTTGAGTTGTTTTGCTCATAAGGCTTTTCCAAGCATGTTGATGATCTTCTTGACGGCTACATTAGCATATTCACCAAAGGGGTAAATTGACTAAAATGACATTCGCTAAAGCATTCAGGTCAAGCCATCTGCGGTTTAACTCAAGTATGATTCCATGGAAACTGATGGAACTATTGAAATATAAGTATCTGACATCATCTTGAAGTTAAAGGGATATCTTCAGATCCATCAAAAATTAATCTGTATGAGAGATAATAAACATGACTGATCAATACCAAACATTTGCAAAATCTCCTATTGGTAAATTTGTCATCAAAAATTTAGGTTTACCATCACCGACTTTTTTAGAGCGTTTTGAGTCTGCAACACCTGTAGTTAAAGGTGCGGTTTTATTCGGTGCAGCGCCTGCTTCAACATTGTCTGGTGCAATTGCACAAGTCTTGGCAAATATTCATGCCAATAGCTATGCAGGTAATAATGCTGAATTACAACAAGCTGCGGCAAAATCAGGTCTGAACTTAAGCGCATTTAACGAAGGCGATAAAGAGTCTAAGTTTAAAGTTGTGGTGTTTGATGCTTCAGGTATTCAAAACTCAGAACAACTGCATGCCTTATATGCATTTTTTAACCCAATCGCACGTCAAATTCAGGCGTCTGGTCGCGTTGTCGTTGTTGGTACAACACCAGAGACTGCGAAAACTGTGAAACAAGCCATTGCACAACGTGCATTAGAAGGTTTTGTAAAATCAGTCGGTAAAGAGTTTAAGAAAGGGATTGCAGCACAATTAGTTTATGTGGACGAAGGTGCTGAAGCAAACTTAGAATCTGCATTACGTTTTGTGATTTCACCACGTTCAGCTTATGTATCGGGTCAGGTGATTCGTGTATCTAAAGCAGATGTTGTGGATGTTGACTGGAATAAACCGCTTGCAGGCAAAACAGCTGTAGTAACAGGTGCAAGCCGTGGTATTGGTGAAGCAATTGCACATGTATTGTCACGTGATGGCGCGCATGTCATTTGTTTAGACGTTCCACAGCAGCAAGCAGACCTTGACCGTGTTGCAGGTGAAATTGGCGGTTCTACGCTAGCGATTGATATTACTGCAAGCGATGCCGGTGAAAAAATTAAAGCGGCGGCAGCTGCTCAAGGTGGTTTAGATATCATCGTGCACAATGCCGGAATTACCCGTGATAAAACTTTGGCTAACATGAAACCTGAGCTTTGGGACTTAGTGATTAACATTAATTTGTCTGCGATTGAACGTGTAAATGATTACCTTCTTGAAAATGATGGCTTCAATGCAAATGGTCGTATTGTGTGCGTATCTTCTATTTCAGGTATTGCAGGTAACTTAGGTCAAACCAACTATGCTGCTTCTAAAGCTGGTGTAATTGGTGTGGTTAAATTTACTGCTCCATTATTGAAAAATGGCGTAACCATTAATGCTGTTGCTCCAGGTTTTATTGAAACGCAAATGACTGCTGCGATTCCATTTGCAATCCGTGAAGCAGGTCGTCGCATGAACTCGATGAGTCAAGGCGGTTTACCTGTGGATGTTGCTGAAACGATTGCGATGTTTGCTTCAACTGCGTCGACTGGCTTGAACGGTAACGTGGTACGTGTGTGTGGTCAAAGCTTGTTAGGGGCTTAAAGCATTCCTCTTAAAATTCCCTCTCCTTTTAGGAGAGGGCTAGGGAGAGGTAAAAATTTGCTATAAATGGAATGGGGCTAAGCCGCATCCAGCCTTCTCCTCGAGCCATATATGGCGCAAGCGAAGAGGCTTTTAAAACATTGAAATAAAAACTTCCAAAGGTTTCGTATGAATACTCGCCATTTTAGTCAACTTCCAAAGCCTTATTTAGCCTATCCAAAAGTGATTCAAGGCTTGATTTTTAAAAAGCCAAAAGGTGAAAAAGTTCTGCCGCAAGTTGAATATGTGGTGGATTCATTTAAGGTCGATCAAAAGCATTTAAAAGCTTATAACGAAGTGTGTGGCTTTAAAAACAATGGTTATATCCCAGCGATTTATTTGGCTGTGCTTTCTCAAAGTTTGCAAATGCATATGATGACTACGGAAGCTTTTCCATTTGCGATCTTAGGTTTGGTACATATTCGTAACCAAGTGAAGCAATATCGCAAAGTTGGTGTGAATGAAACACTGTCATTGTCATGCAAATTCGGTGAATTACAGCCACATGATAAAGGTGTGCAATTTGACTTTATTACTACTGCAAAAGTGGGCGATGAAGTGGTTGTAGAATCATTAACCACGTATTTAGCACGTCAAAAAAACGACAACAAAGCTGTGGCAAAATCTACCGAAATAAAGCCAGCAGAGTTGCAAGTTCAAGCTGAATGGAATGTTTCTGAAAATACCGGTCGCCGTTATGCGTTGACTTCTGGTGACTTTAACTTGATTCATATTCATGCTGTAACAGCAAAAGCGTTTGGTTTTAAACAAGCCATTGCACATGGTATGTGGAGTAAAGCCAAAGCCTTGTCGAGCTTAACTTTGCCAGATGCCTATGAAGCAGATGTATGGTTTAAATTACCGATGTATTTGCCTTCTCAAGTCGAGTTCCTAACTGCGCAAACAGGTAAAGATACAGAGTTTGCCATTCGAAATAGTAAGAACAAAAAACCGCATGTCGCGGGAAGTGTAAAGGCACTTTAAGACTTAAGCCTAAATCGATATCGGTTTAGGCTTTTTTGTTTTAATCTCAAGCGATTCATATTCAAAGGAATGATGATGCAGGCGCTCAAAGAATATCTATTTGCACAGAAGAATAATTATCAAGGTACAGTCGACGAGGCGTTTCAAGATTTGGCGGTGCAATTTAGCCGGATGCAGGATGCTCGAACCCACTTAGGCGGAGCTGCCTTAGTGGTGTATTTTAAAGGTCAAAAAGTTGTGGATATTTGGACCGGTAAAAAATCAGCCGAAGAAGCTTGGAAGTCCAATACCCCCTCGGTCTGTTATTCCACGGGTAAAGGCGTACTTGCAACGCTAGCACATATTTTAGTGAGCGAAGGCTTTCTTGATTACGATACTCCCGTTGCAACATATTGGCCGGAGTTTGCTCAAAATGGTAAGTCGGATATCACATTAAGGCACATACTGAGTCATCAAAGTGGTTTATACGATATCCGTAATATCATTGAAGCAGCATCCGAAATGGCAGATTGGCAGCATATGCTCAACGTCATTGAACAAGCTAAACCACGTTTTGGGCCGACAACTGATGCGGCATATCAACCGTTAACCTTCGGCTGGCAAGTAGGTGGTATACTTGAAAAGGCCACAGGTCGACCGCTTGCTGAATTGATGCAACACTATTTGGTTGAGCCTTTGGCATTGGATCATGCATTTTTTGGCGTACCAGAGCATCAACTTAGTGAGGTTGCTCGCTTGATTCCGAAAAAGAAACAAGTAGAACGTGCTGTAGATACATCTGCACAAGAAAATACCCAAGCGCAGACAACGAAAAAAAAGACAGAGACACGAAAACCGTCAATCTTTGATCAGCTTCTGCAACTTTCTGGACAAAATTTGCAAGACTTTCAAGATGGTATGATTCCTAAAGGAATGCGCAAGTTTTCATTTTTTAGTGATGACGGTTTACAAGCCATTATACCTGCGGCTACTGGTGTATTTAGTGCCAATAGTTTAGCGAAAATCTATGCAATGCTGGCTAACCAAGGGCAGTGGCAGGGACAGACCTTAATCACGCCACAAGTTTTTGAATCTTTAAGTAAAATTCAATATAAAAAACGTGATCGTATTATGCCTTTACCGATGAATTGGCGTTTGGGATATCATCGAATTTTAACTTTAGGCAAATCTAGTCAAGGTTTTGGACATATAGGTTTTAATGGTTCTGGGGCGTGGTGTGATCCGCAGCGTGATTTAAGTTTTGCATATACACATAACTTTGCGACGGGTTCGATCACAGGCGATTATCGCTTATGGGGCTTAACTCAAGAAACGCTACGTTGTGCAGACAAAGCGCTAAAGGGACGAAAGGGCTGGCTTTAAGATTCTTTGGGATAGAACAGAAATTGGGGAAATGTGAAAAATATGCTATTTTCCCTCGCAGTTTTAGACTGCTGTGATATCCCTATGAAAAAAGTTGTTTTGATTCCCTTAGTCGCAACATCGGCAATGTTGGGTTGTCAGGATTCAACTCAAACGAAAGCAAAAGAGATAGAAGCGATTACTGCCGAAAAACAGCAAGCTGCATGGGTCGGTGATTTTAAAGGTACCACGCCGTGTATGGGCTGTCTTTCTCGTTGTGAAGATTGTCCTGGCATGGCTGTGGCTATAGAGCTACATGAAGACCAAACCTATACACTCACTCGTGAAAGTCTAAGTGGTCATAACGAAGTAGAAGTGCTAAAAGGTGTAATTCGTTTTAAAGATGAATCAAAGCAGCAGCTAGAACTTATGAATGTGCAAACGCGTAATCTTTTGTATGTTGATTTGGATCAGCAATTACTTGAAATTCGGGAAGACCAGACGGCGAAACGCTATCAAATGCAGAGTGATTTTTTGCTTAAGCGGGCAGAGACTTAATTATAATTAAATCGTTCTTTCTTTACGTAGTTTGTCAGTCATGATAAAAAACCACTTTATAGTCTAATTTTTATAAATAATGATAAAAAAAGAATTATCAATTACGGAGTTATTTGGAATTTTATCCATAGCAGCCCTCACAATTTCTGTTATTTCGAATGCATTTTTCTATTACTCTTTAGATGCTATATGGATAATGTCTGTTTTATCTCCATCATTTTATATTTTTGAAATTATTAAGGTATTAGTCTTAAGTTGTTCAGTCATAGCCGTAGTTGGTGTTCTATTAGATTTCTATAGATTTTTATTTAAACAATATTACAAAAGTTAGCCTAAAAAGAAAATTTTAGTTTCTAATCATATTACGGAAGCAGAGCTGAAAGAAAAAATCGAACAGTTTTTAAAAAAGCATAAGCTGCTACAAGCTATATTTGTCATTATTGTATGTGTTAGTGGGCTAATTACGCTCTATGTAAATAACTTTATTGGTCAAACTTCAATGCTATGGGGTGCTGTTCTAATTGGTATAACTCTCAATATTTTTACCGATGATGAAGTGCGCAGAGATAAACCACTTAAATTTTTGGTGTTAACCATTCTTGCCATATTTGCTACCTGTTTTTCTGCACAGTTAAAATTAAATGATATAAAGAAGTCGCCTGTAGCTACATTGAAAATCAAAGACGTAAATAAATGGTATGTTCTGGACAGTTTTCAAGGTAATGTAATCTTGTTTAATGATTCAGAAAATAAATCAAATATTAAAGTCGTTAAATTCGAAGATATTGATCGAATTAGTTCCACTGACTAAGAACTTCATTCACTCTTAGACAAAAAAACAGTATGCTTACACCTGTAAAAAGGAGCATACATGTATCAAGTACTTGCACGAAAATACCGTCCACGAAATTTCATTGAACTCGTGGGGCAAAACCATGTGTCACGCGCACTTACCAGTGCCTTAGAACGTGGTCGGTTACATCATGCGTATTTATTTACAGGTACTCGTGGCGTGGGTAAAACCACCATTGCCCGTATTTTGGCAAAATGTCTGAACTGTGAAACAGGTGTAACCTCAACGCCTTGTGAAGTCTGCCCAACGTGTAAAGCAGTAAATGAAGGTCGTTTTATTGATTTAATTGAAATCGATGCGGCATCACGGACCAAAGTTGAAGATACCCGAGAGCTTCTCGACAACGTTCCTTATGCTCCAACCCAAGGTCGCTTCAAGGTTTATCTAATCGATGAAGTGCATATGCTCTCTACGCATTCATTTAATGCGTTATTAAAGACTCTAGAAGAACCGCCAGAGCATGTGAAGTTCTTATTTGCTACTACAGATCCTCAAAAATTACCGATTACTGTCATTTCACGTTGCTTGCAATTTACTTTGCGTCCTTTAGCCGTGGATGAAATCACCACGCATCTGACCGATATTTTACAAAAAGAACAAATTCAAGCGGAGCAAGATGCGATTTGGCAAATTGCTGAATCGGCTCAAGGTTCACTGCGTGATGCATTGTCACTAACTGATCAAGCGATTGCCTATGGTCAGGGTTCAATTCAGCACCAAGATGTTAAAGACATGTTGGGCCTAATTGACCGTACGATCATTTATGATTTGATTTTAGCCATTCATCAAAATCAGCGTGAACGCGTGAGTGCTTTACTCATGCAATTCCGCCAACAAGCACTGGATGTTTCACTGGTATTGGATCAGTTAATTTCGACTTTGCATGAACTGGCATTATTACAATACTTGCCAGACTTAGCGTTGAAATATAGCGCTGAGATCAATCAAAAAATTATGCAATTGTCGCAGTTGATTTCAGCTCAAGATTTGCAGTTGTATTATCAAGTCGCATGCAAAGGTCGGGCAGACTTGCAGTTGGCAGTCACGCAAGAGCAAGGTTTTGAGATGTGTGTGCTGCGTCTATTAGCATTCCGACCATTACAGCCAAACGAAATGTTGGTCTCTGCCGTACAGCAAGAGTCAGCCGCACAGCCACAGCTTGCTCAAAATCAGGCCGAAACAGTTCAGCCGACTCAAACACAGTCTTTGCAGCAACCCAATACCGTTGTTGAGTCTGCTGCACAGGTTGCCACTGTTGAGCAGCCTGAAGCTGTACCCGCTGTAGACACATCGCCAGCTTTCGATGATTTTGATGATTCACATTATGATGACGATGATGGCTATGTTTCTGCACCCGCAGCCGACGAACCTTCATCTGATGATTTTTTAGATGATCCTGAAGAAGACGCAATAAGCCAAACTTCTACAGCATCTACAGCAAATGGCACTCTAGATACGCAAGTGGTTGCATCGGTTGAATCTGTAGCGACACAGCAAAATGACACGCTTGTTATGGATGCTGTGGCAGATGATACATTATTTGATTTAGATCCGACGCCGAGTACTGAAACTGAAGAAGTTGATGTAAGCGCTATAAATTTTGAAGATATTGCACCTTTAGAATCAACAGCTTTAGAGTCAACAATTACAGAGACTGAAACGTCTCAGCCAAATTTGACAGATGCAGTTGAACCAAAGCATGTGGTGAATGAATCAGTTTCGGGGGCTCAAGATCACAATGGTTTTGATCTAGCATCACCACAAGTTACGCTAAGTTCAGTTTCTTCGGATGCTGTTCAAACGGGTTCATCTTCTACTTTGATGCCACAAGATATTTTGACTTTACAGCCTCAAAACCTTGAAGGTGAGTGGACGGTCGAAAAGTGGGAGTATTGGTTCCGAAATAGCCAACTTTCACCTGCGGTACAAGAGTTGGCGCAGCATGGCATTATGCGCGGTACAATTGACGGTGAATCGACTTTCCATATTCCAAAGCGGTACGAAGCTTTAGTGACTCAATTACAGCATGTATTGGAACAAGCCCTTCATGCGCAATGGTCAAAATGTCGTTTCCATATCAGCTTTGAAGATGTCGAAGAAACCACACCGTATGCTTTACAGCATGTCCGCAAAGAAAAAGCGTTTGCACGTGCAAATGAGTTATTACATGCAGAGCCTGTTGTGAAAGATTTGCTCAAAAGCTTTGATGGTGAGTTGCAAAATATCCAGCTCAAATAAGTTTCAAGCTGGATATAAAAATTAAAGTAAAAATTGAGTTAAAGCATCTCGCATATCTTCGGGTATCGAGGTGCTTTTTCGTGTTTGGCGGTCAACAAATACATGCACGAAATGTCCTTGAGCTGCAGCCTCATTTTGTCCTTGTTTAAAAATGGCTAAGTCATAGCGCAGTGAAGAATTACCAATTTTTTCAATCGCAACCCCAACTTCAATGATTTCTGGATAGGACAGCTCTTGTAAAAAGCTGCAGGCTGAATCGACCACTAAACCAATGATCGGGGTATTATGCAAATCAAAACCGGCATGTTGAATCAAGAGTGCATTTGCAGCGGTATCAAAATAGCTGTAATAGGTGACATTATTGACATGACCATACATATCGTTGTCTGCCCAACGGGTTTGGATTGGAAATAAAAATCGATAGTTTTGGCGACATTTAGTTTCAGGTTTCATCGTTGGTATTTTCTTTATTTCAAAAATGAGTGAACTTTAGGCATAAATCGCTTGGTAAATCTGGCGAGCATCTTCAAATTGTAGTTCTCGAGGATTATTTTGTAATAGTCGAGTTTGTAATAACGCGTCTTCTGCTAAGCGATCGAGCATGTTTTCAGGCACATTGAGTTGGCTGAGTTTTAGCACCAAACCGCTCTGATCTAAATGATTTTGCATATGATCAATAAATAAATCACATAAACCATCGGTACAGCCCGTACTGTATGGGTCTAGCCAACTCATAAGTTCTGCATAATGCTGCTTGGCCTGAGGTGCATTAAACTTTAACACTTCAGCGAGAACCAGTGCATTGGTATGACCATGCGAGAGATGAAAGTGTCCACCGAGTGGATAGGCGAGTGCATGCACCGCTGCAACTGGTGCATTAGCAAAGGCCTGACCTGCAAGCATTGAACCGACTAGCATGTGCTGACGCGCTTCGAGGTTATGTCCATCTTGTAAAACCACTGCTAAGTTTTTATTTAATAAACGCAAAGCTTGTTTGGCGAGCATATCCGCATACGGATTTTTTTTAATTTTTGACGTATAGGCTTCAATGGCATGCACCATGGCATCGATACCTGTCGCTGCGGTAATATGTGCGGGAAGATTTAAAGTAAAGTTCGCATCGAGGATACAGACATCGGCATACAGTACAGGGGAGACGATACCAGTTTTGGTGGTTTCACCTGTAGTGACGATAGAGATTGGTGTGACTTCAGAGCCGGTCCCTGCCGTTGTCGGGATCAAAATGAGCGGTAAGCGTGGTCGTTTTGCATTAGCAACACCATATAAATCACTGATCTGTTGTGTTTGCTTAGGATGAGCCAAGATCGCGATAATTTTAGCCACATCCATTGAACTGCCACCGCCAAAACCAATAATCAAATCTACTTTTTCATTCTTGGCAAATTGAACTGCATCCAAAACTATATGTTCTGCAGGGTCAGCTTGAATACTGGAATAAATTACATAGTCTTGATGGATACTTTCTAAAATATCCAAAATGGGTAAATGTAATTGTTGTTGCAACATACCGGGGTCGGTCACAAACATGACACGTTTGGCTTGAAAGTCGCCTAGGACCTCTCTCAGTTGGGAAATAGAGCCTAAGCCTGAAATAATATTGCTGACGGTTTGAAACTGAAATTGACTCATTGGCTTATCCCTAATTTTTTATATCCAAATAAACATTATTCTTGAGTGTTGATATAGGATTCATCCTGTAAATAACTTAACATAAGACGCTTGAAATAAAAGTAGTCTTGAGGTTGTTATGTCATCCAGCACGCCATATAAGGTGTTGTGTGTTTGTTTAGGAAATATTTGCCGTTCACCTACGGCTGAAGTGGTTCTCAGACATTTTTGTGATGAAGCGCAACTCAATATTCACGTCGACTCTGCGGGTACGAGCAATTATCATCCGGGCAAAGCGCCTGATCTTCGTAGCCAACAGCATGCAAAATTACGAGGCTATAACTTATCTGCATTACGCGCACGTCAGTTAACGGTTCATGATTTTATTAAATTTGATTTGATCTTGGCCATGGACTACGAAAATTTAGACAATATTCAAAACCTCATGCAAAAGGCGCAGCAACAATTCGGTCAACTACGTGCACAAGTGTCTTTGATGAGTCAACATGATCACCAATATCCGCAACAAGAAGTACCAGATCCGTACTATGGTGGTGATGCTGGGTTTGAACATGTATTAGATCAATGCGAATCTAGCAGTCAGGCTTGGGTCAATTATTTAAAAACTCAGTTACAAGCACAGCAAAAAAATTAAGGTTTAAGAATGCAAATTCAAACACAGGTTCAGCTTAAGCCATTTAATACATTAAGCCTCGATGCTGTAGCATCTCATTATGTACGTGTTCAATCGGTAGAAGATATCCAAGCAGCGCTCGACTTTGCCAAAGCTGAGCAATTAAATGTATTGGTGCTTTCAGGGGGCAGTAATATGCTGTTGCCTGAGCAAATACATGCTTTAGTGATGCATATGGATATTCAAGGGATTGAATATGTACAAGACGATGCCGCAACTCAAACTTTAAAAGTGGGTGCAGGGCAAGTGTGGCATGACTTTGTACTTTGGACGACGACACACCAGTTTTATGGCTTACAAAATTTAGCATTGATACCCGGTTTAGTCGGTGCTTCACCTGTGCAAAATATTGGAGCTTATGGTGTTGAGGCGGGTGAATTTATTGAATCTGTGCAGGTCTATGACCGAGTAACAGAACAGCAAAGTAGTATTAGCGCTGCCGATTGTCATTTTTCATATCGCCATAGTATTTTTAAAGATGAGCCAGAGCGTTTTATTATTACGCATGTGACTTTTAAACTTTTAAAACATGCCGATTTAAAATTAAATTATGGTGATTTAAAGCAGGCGGTAGGCGAAGACTTAAGTGCAGAAAACCTACAACAACAAGTCATTCATATCCGTCAAACCAAACTTCCAGATCCGAAAGAATTTCCAAATGTCGGAAGTTTCTTTAAAAATCCTGTGATTAGCCAGCAAGCCTTTGACCAAATTGCGCTGCAATTTCCAAATTTACCCCATTATCCACAACCGAATAATGCGGTAAAACTGGCAGCTGGCTGGTTGATTGACCAAGCAGGTTGGAAAGGGAAATCTGTGGGTTCAGTGGGTATGTTCCATAAGCAAGCTTTGGTGTTGGTCAATTACCAAGACGGTACGCTGCAAGATGTACGTACAACATACAAAGCTGTACAACATGATGTTTTTGAAAAATTTAATATTGAACTACATCCTGAGCCTGTATTATTTGATACAAATGGCTTGATTCGATCTCACTCAGATCAATAACAACACTTAGGTTTTAGATTTATGCATAAAACACATTGGATGGTTCGCTTAGTACAAATTGCCGCAGTGCTATTTGTACTTTTGGGCTGTCTAATGATTTTTATCTATACGCCGTTTTATTCTAAATTGATCGTTAAAAGTTTAAATTATTTCGTTCCTGTAGAAGTCAATCAGCTTGCAGCGCAAAGTCAAAAACTCGGTGCTTTGAGTGACGATGATAACTATGAGCCGGGTTCTGACTTATGGATCGCGCGCCAAGCGTATTTAAAACTCATGGAGCAAGCCATACAGTCTGATGAGCCTCAAGATTTAACCCTTATACAAGCACGTTATAAGGCGTTACAGCAGCTCATTGAAGAAGAACATGAAAAAGAAAAGAATGATAGTCAAAAGGACATGCCGAAAGTTCCTTTGCTGAATCCTTCTGCGTCCGAGGCGGCATCTTCTGAGGCATTGGCGGAAAATCCTGCTCAAAAAATGAAAGAGCTGCTTGAGCTCAATAGTGCGGAAAATAAAGGCCTGATGACTCAATATACTGAGTTCTTAAAAACCCATGAAATTGAGCAAGCTGCTTCAGAAGCAGAACCGATCGATGATGAAACGTATCTTGATCTTGCCAAAATGAAAGATAAAACCCTGAAGCAGCCAACGGCAGAGCCGTATGCGATCGTGGTGTTAGGTGGTGGTTTAACCTTAGATAAAAATGATAAAGATATCGTAGTGAATGACTACACACGACTTCGACTGGAAAAAACACTCGATGTCGAACGTGCCAATAAGTTACCGATTGTACTCAGTGGTGTAGAAGCACCGTATATGCAAGCATGGTTAAAGCAATATGATGTCGATGCGAAATTGCTTGAAGACCGCAGTATGAATACTTGCGAAAATTCGCGTTTTAGTTCGTTACTTTTACAGAAAAAAGGCGGCGCACCGACGGTTATTTTAATCACCGACCAATATCATATGCCTCGAACACGGCGTTTATTTGCATTAAATGGTATTGAAACCATTCCTGTTGTTGCACCTATGCCAACGACATTAACCACATGGCGACCAAGTGAAAAAAATTATGACCATAGTCGTCGTGCCAATTATGAATTATTAGCCACCTTACGTGATGTTTGGTTTGGCTCAAGTGACTGTCGGGAGGTCCCATAATGTCAGATATCCCATTTCTTAATCCTTCGATTCTTAAACAATTAGATCTTCCTGTTCCAAGTCGAGAATTAACCCCACAATTATTAGAACCTTTAAATTTAAATCGACCTTTTGAGCCTAGTGTTGAAATACAGTCTTATAGACGACTTTATGGTTTAGATGCCTTGAACTGTGAACATTGGCAAGGCTATGTAGAAATGCCTTTGTTCAAATTACATGTACAAGTATTTCAACCGAAACTGAAAACTGAAACGGATGTCATTAAAGGCACTGTATTTTTATTGCATGGTTATTTAGAGCATAGTGGAATATATCAGCCGATTATTCGTGAGCTCTTAGATCAAGGTTTTAGTGTTTTGACCTATGATTTACCGGGGCATGGTCTAAGTAATGGATCGCCAGCCAGTATTCAAAACTTTGATCATTACCAACAAGTTTTGGAAGCGGTATATCGTTATGTGAAACATGCAGCTCAATTACCGACACCGTGGTTAGGGATTGGGCAGAGTACGGGTGGGGCGATTTGGCTGCATCATCTGTTAGATTTTGCTGAACATCGCAAAAACCCTTATGTCGAACGAGTTTTATTATTATCTCCGCTGATTCGCCCTGCAAAAACGGCATGGTGGCATAACTCGGTTGGATTAGGCATTATTCGTCGTATTAAACGTGAAGTGCCACGTCATTTTAGACGGAATAATCATAACCCTGAGTTTTTGCGTTTTGTACGTTTAAAAGATCCTCTACAACCTCGAATGATGGGGATGGACTGGATTTTGGCCATGTCAAAATGGATGCAGGAAATGGAAGAGCGACCTGCATGTCGTATTCCAGTGTGGTTAGCTCAAGGCGCACAGGATCAGACGGTGGATTGGCGTTATAACATTGAGTTTATACGTCGTAAATTCCGTTTACAGACGCTTCTCATGCTTGAAGAAGGTTCACATCAGCTGATTAATGAACGTGCCGATATTCGTGCTGCATTAACAGGTTTGATCCCTGCATTCTTGCATGCTCAATCGAATAGTAAGTCTTATTACTAACTGATGTTACGCACTAACATCAGGAGCGTAATTTGATTCAAATAAAAGTACGATACGCGGGAAGGTCATCCGCAAGTGTTTGAGACTGGACTACTCCTAATCAAAAATGTTTTTGCAATACTTTGAATAATTTGACGCTAGTGAACGAGTTTTGTCGGTGAGGTGCATTGCACCGCAAGAAGGTTTCCTTGCGAAGCTTTGCTTCTCATTTTGCCGAATGAGAAACAACGTTTCGTAAGAGTACCTCCTGCCGAAGGCTAATCCCTATGTTTAAGCCCTAGATGTAAGACTCCGTCGAATAGGTTTAAAAATTATTTTAAAATGCGTAATTACTTTTACGCGCGTAACATCAGTTACTAATTGATGATTGAGCACAGCCTACCTTAATCAGTGTGATGGATCTAGACGAAAAAAAGAGGCGTGGTCGCCTCTTTTTTATGCGGTAGGGATTAGAACTTTTCTAGATGTGCCATATTCCACATACGGAAATAGAAGTTTTCTTCATCTTTATTTTCACAACTGAGCAGCTCACCATCTTTTAACCAAAAATGTAGCTGTGCATAGTTTTTAATTTCACGGTTATTAATGCGCTGCGCTAGATGGTGTGCACGGATATCCGATGGATGTTGTAAACCTGCTGAGGCAATAAGTTCAGATAAACCATGCATGGTGTTTTTGTGGAAATTAAAAACACGTTCTGCCTTTGTAGGAACATGAATGGCTTTTTGACGGTCTTTGTCCTGTGTTGCAACCCCAACAGGACATTGGTTGGTATGACAGCTTTGAGCTTGAATACACCCGACTGCAAACATAAAGCCACGAGCTGAGTTCACCCAATCTGCGCCAATCGCCATGGTACTGGCAATATCAAAAGCACTAATAATTTTACCACTGGCACCGACTTTAATTTTTGCACGTAAGCCTGCACCAATTAGGGTGTTATTGACAAAGAGTAGGCCTTCACGCAGTGGTGTCCCCATATTATCAATCAGTTCAATCGGCGCTGCGCCAGTCCCACCTTCAGAACCATCCACCACGATAAAATCAGGTGTAATACCTGTGTGTAACATGGCTTTTACGATACTCATAAATTGCCACGGTTGCCCGATACACAGTTTAAAGCCTACAGGTTTACCTTCGGAAAGCTCGCGCAATTGCTGAATAAATTGCATCATTTCAATAGGGGTGCTAAAGGCAGGATGGCTAGATGGAGAGATACAGTCATGTTCACGGCTGACACCACGGATTTGAGCAATCTCTTCGGAAATTTTGTCTTTAGGTAAAATACCACCATGGCCTGGTTTTGCACCTTGAGATAATTTGATCTCAATCATTTTGACTTGAGGGTGCTTGGCTTGTTCAGCAAAACGTACAGGATCGAATTGACCATCAATGGTACGACAGCCAAAGTAACCACTACCGAGTTCCCAAACAATGTCGCCACCATTTTCCAAGTGATACGGACTAATACTGCCTTCACCGGTGTCATGGTAGAAATTGCCCATTTTTGCGCCTAAGTTTAAGGCACGAATGGCATTGGCACTTAAACTACCAAAGCTCATCGCAGAAATGTTTAATATCGATGCGCTATACGGTTGCTTGCATTGTTCATTGCCAATGTTAATACGGAATGTTTCAGGAATGGCAGGAATGCAAGGTGACAAGGAGTGATTAATAAAGCGATAATCATTTTGGTAAACATCAACAATTGAACCAAATGGTTTATCTGCATTTTGATTTTTTGCCCGTTGATAGACCAAGCTGCGTTGCATACGAGAAAAGGGCAATGCATCTTGATCAGATTCAATAAAATATTGGCGAATTTCAGGTCGAAATTCTTCAAATAGAAAACGAAAGTGCCCCATGATAGGGTAATTTTTTAAAATCGAATGTTTATTTTGTATGACGTCATACAAACCCAATAAACTCAAAAGCCCAGTTATGACCCAGATACTATTCAATAAGGTTTGTGGAATAAAATATTGAATATAGCGAGGGGAATAACCTAAATGAAAACTCGAAATGAGTAGGAAGATAAAAATACAAGCAAACCAAATGGAATGCCGAGAAAAAAAAGTATTCAGTAGCTTGTGGCGAATAGTTTGTGCTGGACTGGCCATATTTTGAAAAATCTTATTCTGCTCATTTGCTCATAATTTGCCGAGTTTATGCACAATGCTCAAGCTTTAATTTGTTGATTCAGTGTAGCATTTATAAAAAACAGCATTGAAGTTGGATGAATTTTCCATTTAAAGCCAAATCAGATAAGAAAAGCAGGAATGTTCTTTAAGAAAATTTGTGAAAAGTAGCGCGGTTCTTGTTATTTCACAATGTGCAAAATGGAGGTTAAAGTGATTTTACTTTCTAAACACGAGGTGCTGAATATGACTATGAAATCTATTCGTTATAATAATGCCGACCTAGCCTGCCTATGTCAGTAATTGATTATAGCCATGAGAAATTAGCGCTACGGCATAAGGTATTCAGCAGATACTTATGCTGTAGTTCCTTTGACCTAAACGACTAAAATTACAAAAATATTCTAAGAAATTATCCAGTCCCAGCGTTGGGACTTTTTTATGTGTTGATATTTTAAGGGAAAATCTAAGCATAAATAATGTACTAGATATTCATTATGCGTTAGAAGTTGTCACCTCAAATAAAAGAATGATACGCGGTAAGGTCATCCGCAAGTGTTTGAGACAGGACTACATTTATTTAAAAATGTTTTTGCGATACTTTGAATAAGTAGACGTTAGTGAACGAGTTTTGCGGATGACAATGGTTTTGGGTACTTTTGCCGAAACAAAAGTACCTCCAGCCGAAGGCTAATTCCTTTATTTAAACCCTAGATGTAAGACTCCGTCGAATAGACTGAAAAATCATTTTTAAAATGCGAAATTACTTTTATGTGCGTAACATTAGTTAGTATTTAAGGTAGCAGAAAACCTTAGATCGGTTTAATCATTGCGTTGTTGTACAACTATAGCGACTTCTTCAGGTTCAATTTTCTGAATCTTTTTCCCAAAACTACGCAGCCACCATGTTAACTGAGAGGTAAATGGTACTGTTGCACTAACTTCAACCCAGCCATCTTCGGTTTTTTGAATCACTTGATCTTTACTTAGCTGACTTTCTTCAAAATAAACTGCTTCTGATTCCGACATGGTTAATTTGAGCTGAATCATTTCAGTCGGCTTATTGAAGTCCACACGGAAGCCAAGCGCTCCAGAGTCAATATAGGCATCAATATCAAAATCGACAGGGTGTAATGCACGTGAATTTAAGACTGTAGCTGATTTAAAACGATGTAAAGCAAAGGTTTGGATGTCTGTTTTGTCATGACGTGTGCACACCAAATAAATAATTGCACCTTTTTGGACCAACGCCAGTGGATTTAAAATATAGGTCTTTTCTTCGCTTTGTTGTCCACGACCTTGATATAGACATTCCAGTTGTTTGTCTTGTAGTAAGCCTTCATAAATCGATTGCTGTGCGACTTTTTCAACCACAGGAGGAATCAATGGCTGAGTAGCTGGCACGATCCGCACGCGGTTAATCCACTGACGGACATTATTTTGCGACGACAGACTTCGACGTGCGAGGTCAAACCAAGGATTCATTTCTTCAATTAAGCTTGGCGGAAGCAAATGCTTTAGATGCTCCTCAACCATCATAAAGGTGACCGCTTGTGAGCTGGTCATATGAGGCAGGCTTTGAATCGGTGCATCAGAACGCCAACGCCAGCCTTGCGGCGTTGTTTTACTGCTCTCAATTGGGAAACGTAGAGAAATTTGATTTAAGTCACGCTGAATGGTGCGTAGGCTGATATCAATGCCTTCACGGTTCAGTATTTCTTGTAATTCACGCGTACCCATCCACTTACCTGTGGACAGTCGTGAAAGAATTTGCCACTGACGATAGAGGCTGTTCGACGTTTCTTTTTCTTGTGAAGACATAATCTAGTGCTTGAACTTGGACTTAAATGAATAAAATGATGCTGTGGGACACAATAAGAAATCTTCCTGCGTTAAGCAAGTCTTCATCTAAAAAAACTAAGATGATTTTAATAACGCAATTTGACACAACTTGAGCAGTTACATGCTGTACCACTTTGCAAAAATGATGCATAAATAATCAAAGAGAAGCAGCATATGTATTGATGGCATATATATTGCTTTATCTGATTTACAAGACATGACAAAAACATGGAGTTGCTATGCTGAAAGAAAATCGTAATACAACTTCAAATGGAATTGAGGGTTATGAGGCAAAGTTGGTTAATACTTCTGTCTCTACATTAAAAACTTTACCACTTGCTCGAGGATATGCGCTGTTTAATCAATTCAATTCGGATTTTTTTAATGAAATGCGCGACAGCAAAACGGTAGCTAAAGAATCATGCCAACGGATAGAGCAGTGGTTATCACAGCATACACTTGATGAATTAAAACAACTAAATCAGGTAGCAAAACAACATTTTCTCTATGAGGGTATTACCTTTACAGTGTATGGCGAAGATGAGGGCATTGAACGCACTATTCCTTATGATCTTATTCCTCGTGTGATTGCACGAAAGGAATGGAATAATTTATCACTGGGCTGTGCACAGCGCGTGAAAGCTCTCAATCTGTTTTTACATGATGTTTATCATCAGCAAGATATTTTAAAAGCAGGAATTATTCCTGAACTGCAAGTCTTAACCCATGAAGCCTATTTGCCACAAATGTATATGCATGGGCTAAAAGGTAAAATTTATAGCCAAATCAGTGGTATTGATATCATACGTGATCAATCAGGCGATTTTTACGTCCTTGAGGATAATCTTAGAACACCATCGGGTGTGTCGTATATGCTAGAAAGCCGTAAGATCAGTCAAAAACTGATGCCTGAACTTTGCCAGCAAAGCAACATCATGGGGATTGAGCAGTATCCGCAGCTCTTACGTGAAATTCTTGCAGAAAATGCCTACGTCGATACCCCATTTATTGTGGTCTTAACCCCAGGGCGTTTTAACAGTGCATATTATGAACATGCCTTTTTGGCAAGGGAGATGGATGTACCCTTAGTGACATCACGTGACCTTTATGTAGAAAACGACAAGGTTTATGTGAAAACCATTAAAGGTCGACAACAGGTTGATGTAATTTATCGTCGTGTGGATGATGCTTTTCTCGATCCATTATGTTTCAAACCTGACAGTACTTTGGGCGTAGCAGGGCTCATGTCAGCGTATATGCAACATAATGTGGTCATTGCAAATGCACCGGGAACAGGCGTAGCAGATGATAAATCGATTTATCCATATGTGGATAAAATGATTCATTTCTATTTAGGCGAACAAGCGATCCTGAAAAATGTGCCGACCTATCAATGTCGTGAGCAGAACGAATTGGATTATGTGCTCTCGAATATCGAAAAATTGGTGGTCAAAGAAGCGCAGGGTTCAGGTGGTTACGGCATGCTGATCGGTCCACAAGCTTCTTTACAAGAATTAAATAGCTTTAAAGATAAAGTGGCCGCAGCACCACATTTATATATTGCACAGCCGACTTTAAATTTATCTGTCAGCCCAACCCTAAGTGAGGCGGGTGTTTCGGAACGCCATATCGATTTACGCCCATTTGTACTGAGTTCACCATATCGAACTGAAATTGTACCGGGTGGCTTAACTCGTGTCGCGATGCAAGCAGGTTCATTGGTAGTGAATTCTTCTCAAGGCGGCGGCATTAAAGATACGTGGGTAGTAGACGATTTACGCTCATAGCACTCCAGTGAAGGAGCAAAACATGATTTTATTAAACAGTAATGCAGAACATATTTTTTGGTTGGGGCGTTATTTAGCACGTACTCAATATTTATGCAGTATTTTCCCTTTTCAAGATGTTGATACGGCATTGAACTATGCACATGCTTTTTGTTTGCCAGCATTTGATGCCGACTCAATGAATGAGTTAGTTTTAAATGCGGAGCAGCCGGCGTCATTTTCCAGCCAATTTCAATATGCGCAAAGTAATATTCAGGACTTAAGGGGTGTACTTTCAGCAAAAAGTTATGCAGAACTCAGCCGTTTAATTCGTAATGCGAGTGATAACCCAGGTTATATCTGTGACGTGGTAACAGATTGCCAAGATGTTTTAGAGTCCGAATCTGAAGATGTATTTTTATTTTTTAGTTTAGGACAAGCCATAGAGCAGCTTGATCGCCAGTTACGCATGCAGCAGGACATTCAACACACCCTAGCGAAGATTGAACATATTGTCATGGCTTTGGTTCAGTTTGGATGGGAAAGCGTGCAAGAGGCATGGTTGGCACTTAAACAGCAGCCGAATAGCCAAAACTTCTACCATTTCAGTGATCATATCCAAAATATGTTTGAGGTGGCTGTATGAGGCTCATGATCAACCATCAGACCCATTATGTTTACACTGATGTGGTAAACAGAAGCATTCAATATATCAAAATGACCCCGTCCACCAATGCACACCAACAGGTGCAAAATTGGGATGTGAGTGTGCCGGGGCAGCGTGATATGCAATTGGATACTTTTGGTAATGTGTGGTTGACCACAACGCAGCGCGAACCTTATCTGCAAATGACCATTATGGCGCAGGGCATCGTAGAGATGAATTTGAGTTCAAATGATTCAAATGCGGATGATTTAAACCCGAAATTGTTTTTACAGCCAACGCCGAGTACGCAGTACGATATTCACATGAAAAGTTTTGCCGATTGCTATGTCCCTCGTATCAATCGTGCCAATCTGATTCGTTTGGCTGAAGCGATATTGGCGCATATTCCCTATGTATCGAATCAAACATCGGTACATACTTCAGCGATTGATGCTTTTCATCATAAGCAAGGGGTATGTCAGGATCATAGCCATGTCATGATCGCAATGTGTCGCTATTTGGGTATTCCTGCACGTTATATTTCTGGGTATTTATTTGTGCCGAATAGTAGCCACCTTGCCAGTCACGCTTGGGTAGAAGTCTATATCGAAAATAAATGGTATTGTTTTGATGTCAGTAATCAGCTATTTACACCACAATCACATATTTATGTTGCGATTGGGCGGGACTACTGGGATGTAGCTCCAGTTCGAGGCGTTCGTGATAAAGGTGGTATTGAGTCTATGAGCTCAATTGTACAAGTGCTGAGTTGTTAATCATTTGAGGGATAAAAATGACCTATTGTTGTGCATTACGGTTAAAAGATGGCATGGTATTTATCAGTGATACACGGACAAATGCAGGTGTTGACCATATTTCAGTTTTTCGCAAACTTTATTCCTTTGGTATTGTGGGTGAGCGATTTATTACCATCCAAACCTCTGGAAATTTAGCCACAACACAAGCGGTCATTGGGCATTTACAAAATCAGCTAGAGGTCAAACAAGAGCCGAATTTATATAGTGTAAATACGATGTTCGAAGTGGCTGAATTGGTCGGGCATACCTTAAAAAAAGTCATCTCAGATGTCACCTCAGATATTTTAGAACAAAGTAATTATTACTGTAGTTTATTGGTAGGCGGTCAAATTGGCAGTGCGGATATGCAGTTATATAACATCTATCCGCAAGGTAATTTTATTTGTGCGACACCGGATACCCCATATTTTCAAATTGGCGAAAGTAAATATGGTAAGCCGATACTTGACCGAACTTTGCGTTACGATATGCCACTCGATGAAGCAATGCGTTGTAGCTTAATTTCTTTTGATTCAACGATACGTTCGAATGTGTCTGTAGGTATGCCTTTAGATGCTTTGGTTTATAAAAAGGACAGTTTAGAAATACCAAATGGTAAGCGCATTTATGAAGAAGACCCATACTTCACCATGATCAGTAAAGGCTGGTCAGAAGCATTGCGTCAGGGCTTAATAGAATTGGCAAAACCAACAGCTGACTATTTTCAATAACCATTTGATCAACGAATAGATCAATTTAAAAAGCGAATAAAAAAAGCGAGATAAAAAAAGCCCAGATTTGATCTGGGCTTTTTGATTTGGCGTAATTAAGCTAATTTACGTACAGGGCGCGCGCTCATACGGCATAATAATTCATAGCCAATGGTTCCGTTCGCTTCTGCAACGTCATCAACCAGACGATCTTTGCCCCAAAGCTCAACTTCAGTGCCTATCGGTGCATGCATACCGGTGATATCAATCGCAATCATATCCATGGCAACACGGCCAATCACACGCGTTTTCTGTCCATGGATGGATACATAGTTTTGTTTAGGGAAGGCACGTGGATAACCGTCACCATAACCAATCGACACAATCGCAAGATTCATTTCTTGTTCTGCAACGAAAGTCGATCCATAACCCACAGATTCACCAGCTTGAATGGTATTTAAAGCAATCACTTCAGCGGTAAAGGTCATCACCGGTTTAAGATCTAATGCTTCTACAGAACGGTCTGAGAAAGGTGTCGCGCCATATAGCATGATGCCTGGGCGAACAAAATCAAAATTCAGTTCTGGCCATTTGAAAATCGCAGCCGAGTTACAGCACGAACCCATGATTGGCGCACAAGCTTCTTTTACGTGTAAGAATTGTTCACGTTGTTGGTCATTTAAAGGATGATTTTCTGCGTCGGCATTGGCAAAGTGCATCGCCAGTACGCAAGTAAAACCTTCCGCCTTTAATGCATTGATGACATCAATAATTTCAGGCACTTTAAAGCCTAAACGGTTCATACCGCTGTTGAGTTTGACCCAAACTTTTAGACCTTGAGCGATATAGGCATCTTTATGCGCACGTAACCAATCTAGTTGTTGCTGATGATGCACTACACATTCAATTTTTTTATCGATGATAATTTGCATTTCATTATCTGAGAAAATACCTTCAATCAACGTAATGGGTTGTTCATAACCCAACTCACGAATTTCTAAGGCTTCTTCTAGGCAAGCAACACCGAAGGCATCACTGTCTTTTAAGGCTGCTAAGCAGTCTTTAACTCCATGTCCATAAGCATTGGCTTTCACCATGCTTACAATTTTAGCGGTTGGGGCAAGTTGTTTGACACGGTTTAAATTATATTGAAGTGCTTGTTGATCAATATAAACTGTAGCTTGGCGCACCCTAAATACTCCTACAGGGTCGATGAATTAATGGATGATATAGAGTCTTTACTCTTCATCATCATACTGAGCATAAAACTCAGGGGAGAGGTTACTAAATTTGGTGTATTGACCTTCGAAGGCAAGACGCACAGTACCAATTGGACCGTTACGCTGTTTACCAATAATAATTTCTGCAGTACCTGCTTCTTTAGACTCTTTGTTATAAACCTCGTCGCGGTAAATAAACATGATCAAATCGGCATCCTGCTCGATCGCACCCGATTCACGTAAGTCGGACATCACTGGGCGTTTATTAGGGCGGTTTTCCAGTGATCGGTTCAACTGAGACAGTGCAATTACAGGGCAGTGCATTTCTTTAGCCAGTGCCTTTAAGCTTCGGGAAATTTCCGAGATCTCGCCAACACGGTTATCGCCCATACCGGGTACTTTCATAAGCTGCAAGTAATCTACCATGATACAGCCGAGTTTACCGCCATGCATTTTTGCAATGCGTCGCGCACGGGCACGTACTTCCGTTGGCGGTAGTGCAGATGAGTCATCGATATACAAATTCTTTTCTTGGAGATGCACAATAGTACTGGTCACTTTTGACCATTCATCTGCATCCATTTTACCTGCACGTAAATGCCCTTGGTGTACACGACCGAACGAGGATATCAAACGCATGGCAATCGAGTCAGCGGGCATCTCCATAGAGTAAACTAGAGCGGGCAGGTTGTTATTAAACAGCACACTTTCAACCAAGTTCATGGCAAAAGTAGTTTTACCCATCGATGGACGGGCCGCCACAATAATCAAATCGCCTGCTTGCATACCTGAGGTTTTATTATCAAGTTCAACAAATCCAGTGGTTAAACCCGTGATACTGCCTTCAGTTTGTGAAAGTTCATTCAACTTATCAAAAACACTTGCAACGACAGAGTTAATAGCTTTAGGGCCTTGTGCTTTGGCGTTGTTGTTGTGTTGCTCGGCAATCGAGAAAATATTGGTTTCTGCCAAATCTAAAATTTCACTGACTGTACGACCTTTGGTGTCATAGGCATTTTGTAAAATCTCTGAGCTGACTTTAATCATGCTGCGTAAAGTTGAAAACTCTTTAATTTTTGCAGCATACGTTTCAAGGTTATAGAAACTTGAAGGTGAATCTGACATGAGTTGCATCAGATATTCTTCGCCACCTGCAGCATCGAGCAAGTTTTGTTTAATCAGCCAGTCATTGACTAAGACCGCATCATAAGGTGAGCTATCTTTTGATAACTGGTCGATGGCACGGAAAATATATTTATGACGAGTCGCATAAAAATCAGCTTCAGTCAGTACATCACCCACTTGCTCAAAAGATTCTGCAACGGTCATCAGTGCAGCAAGCACAGCTTGTTCAATCGCTAGGTTATGGGGTGGGGTACGAAACTCTTTCAACGAACTTTGTTCTGTGGTTTTTGCTGTTGGCGTAGAGTTTGGCTTGCTGGCATTCGCCTGTGACATAAAAATCCCTGATGCTGAAACCATTTAATGTGATGGAAATGGGTGCTAATTACAGTTTTTTCAACTCTTCATTGAACTGAAATGATAGGCGTTTTCTACAGAAATGCGAACAAGTATTTCCGATTAATTCGTCATACATTGAATTGAATGAAGAGTTAAAAATTTAAATTAAGTTGGAGCACTATTTTTTACAGATAAAAAAAGAGCATGCGTAAGCATGCTCTTTTCTTTGCAAGAAATTACTCAGCTACGATAGTAACTAGAACTTCTGCAACAACATCATGATGCAATTGGATTGCGATGTTGAATTCACCAGTGTTGCGAAGCGCACCATTTGGTAAACGAACTTCTGCGCGGTCTACAACAAGACCAGCATTAGTTAACGCGTCAGCGATGTCACGAGTACCGATAGAACCGAATAGTTTACCTTCGTCACCAGCTTTAGCAGTGATTACGATGTTAACTTCGTTCAATTGGTCAGCACGTGCTTGAGCAGCAGCTAATACTTCAGCTTCTTGTTTCTCAAGTTCAGCACGACGAGCTTCAAATGCAGCAGTGTTAGCTTCAGTAGCAGCAACTGCTTTACCTTGAGGGATAAGGAAGTTACGGCCGTAACCAGCTTTAACTGAAACTTTATCGCCTAATTTACCAAGGTTTTTAATGCGTTGTAATAAGATAATATCCACAGCTCAACCTCACTTATGATTGTCAGTGTAAGGGATCAAAGACAAGTAGCGAGCTTGTTTGATAGCAAGCGCTAATTGACGTTGGTAACGAGCTTTAGTACCTGTAATACGGCTAGGAACAATCTTGCCGTTTTCAGTGATGTACTGTTTTAAAGTGTCGATATCTTTGTAGTCGATGTACGTAACGTTCTCAGCTGTAAAGCGGCAGAACTTGCGACGACGGTAAAAACGTGCCATGTTATGTTCTCCTTATGCTTCAGCAGAGTCTTGAGCTTGTTGTGCTTCTTCACGTTGAGCTTTACGCGCACGTTTTTCTTCAGCACTCTTAGCCAATAGTGACTCTTCAGTGATAGCGTTTTCACGACGGATGATAAGGCTACGAATGATTGCATCGTTGTAACGGAACAATTCTTCTAGCTCATCAAGAGTAGTTTGACCACACTCAACATTCATAAGAATGTAGTGAGCTTTGTGGATCTTGTTGATTGGGTAAGCCAATTGACGACGACCCCAGTCTTCAAGACGGTGGATTTGACCTTCAGCTTCTTTGATGTGAGTTAGGTAACGTTCTACCATACCCACAACTTGATCGCTTTGGTCTGGATGTACCAATAGTACGATTTCGTAGTGACGCATTGTCAGCTCCTTACGGTTTAGCCAGCCCCAATCATTAATTGATTGAAGCAAGGAGTCACAACCAAAGTTGTGTCGCAATAATTGCGAAGCGTGAATTTTAGAGCGTTTAAGTTTGAAATACAAGGCATGGATTTAAAATGCTTGAGTTATTTATGGTTTAAGGCCGATTAGCGGTACGCAATAAAAACACCACATAACCTTTAAAATAAGGATCTTGAATTAAATGTTTGGGTGCTTGCCAAAGGCCATTTTGTACAAGGCCTATTTTATAAGGTAGTTTCAATTTTGAGACTTTATTCAAATAGCTCGTGTAATTCTCGATCGTGACACTACCACGATAAGTTTGAATAGCGATCTCATCAATATTGCGTCGCAAAACACTGAGCGTTTGCTGATCTTGAATATTTGTCCAATCCATTAAACCAGTAATGCTTAAACGATATTTTTGAGGTAGTTGCTTTCGTATATTTTCAAGGAATAAGGCATATTGATGAATGTTTTTAGTTTTTGCGTCAAAATCGATTTGTAAGCCTTGGATCTGATTGCCGTTATTTTCCCAATGTTTTAGCCGCTGCAAAATTTGCTGAATATTGCTATTTGACCATTGTAAATGATGGCTACGGATTACAATCCAAATTTTCTGCTGTGGTTTATGGAGGACTTGAATGCCTTGAGGGATAAACTCGGATCGTTTTAAAGGTTTATTCCAATTCAATTCACCTTGTAAAATATAGAGCTCCGTGGCTTGCTGTAAGTAGGGGCTACTAGAAATATTGCCCCAAATCCAAAAACTTGAATAATGTGCTGCATCAACACGTTGCTGTAATTTGGTTTGAGCCTGTTGTGTTTTTCCAGATTGGGCAGGTGTGCAAGCAGAGCACAAACCTATACTCAAGATAAGCAAAAGTCGAAATGTTCTTGACCACTTGATCACCTGCAAAATCATCATCAATTACCAATAATATTTTAGAGATTTAGCCCAGCTGGTTTCTGGATAGTCGCGTTTGATTTGATCAAACCATTGTTTTCGAACCGACTTATTTACATCTTTGTCTTGGCATTCATTATTGCCACTTGGCGCATAACATTGAATGGCACGGTACAGCGCATAAGCCGTTAATTCAGATTTTGTCCCTGTTTTAATAATGTTTTTATATACATCGCCACGGGCAAAATAAGTCCCCTTGAAACTTTGCAGTGAATGATCAGGCAGGTAGTTGAGATTTAGTATGGTATAGGCTTGTGAACTACGCGCATATTCACCTAAGCATAAATTAAGGCTCAAGTCTTTTGGGTTGACTTGCAATTGTTGGGTCAAAGTTGCCAAGTCAGGACATTTAATCGAATTGCTCACGCTTGCACCTTTCCATAAGAAATTTGCAAATGATGGCTGATTGCGAAACTTCTCCGCAGTGTTTTGTTCAGTATTAAATTGAGCCGCGTTGCTTGGTAATTCACGGTACGCTTGGTTAAATAAATCAAAGTTTTGATAAGCCAATGACTTATTTAGTAGGGTATAAAGCGCTACATTTTTTTGATCTTGTGTGGCCACGTTATTTTTGACCACAGACATTAAACTTTGTTCATTCGCTGCATCGACTAAATATTGTTGCTGTAGATAAGCTTGCTTGATTTTGGCTGAAGAACCAATAAATTGTGCAGTATTTTGCTGTTGAGCATAGTAACGATACAGCATAAGTTCAGCCAATCCACGTTGTTCGGCGGTTTTGCTGATGGAAAGTAGGTTTTCCCAATATTTTTGAGTGGCCTGATTTCGCCCACTAGCTTCCAGAATACGGCCTTTAAGTAGTAACTGACTCAACTGTAGATAACTGTTGATGCTGCTCGGTGCTCGTTGTGGCAGATATTTGAGTGCTTCTTGTGCTTTGTTTTGCACATAAAATAAGTGATTTGCCTGCAAATACTGGAACAGTTCTGGTGAATCTTTAAAATAATTTTTCTGTGCGTTTAACTCAGCCCATGAAATGACCACATCATCTGCCGTTTCTTTTTTGCGCATATGCATAAGGTCATAAATGCTAAGAAAAAATGGATCTTTCAAATTTTTGACATTGAGTCTATTACTTTGAAAAACATGTCGATCTAATTCATAAGGTAGATTTGGCAATTCTAAATTATAGACGCTGGATGTTGGATGATTGATTTGCCAGACATATTCATTGATCAGTAAATCGTGTTTACCACTCAGCCAAAAACCACGTCTTAATAAACCGCGTGCGCTTGCTGCATATTGACCCTGCGGATAGAGCTTAAAGTACTGAGTAATGTTATTAAAAAAAGTGGTTAATAAGTTTTGATTGAGTTTGTCATGTACTAAATCACCATATTCACCAAC
This sequence comes from Acinetobacter sp. YH12039, assembly GCF_013420015.1. Lineage (NCBI taxonomy): Bacteria > Pseudomonadati > Pseudomonadota > Gammaproteobacteria > Moraxellales > Moraxellaceae > Acinetobacter > Acinetobacter sp. YH12039. The sequence goes on from NZ_VOZA01000004.1 coordinate 106,434, forward strand.
ACCACTTTGATAGGCTTCATTTAAGGTGCTACGAATAAGCATATATTGAGAAGTTTCTTTTAACCACGTTTGATCAACATTGGTTAGTACTGAATAAATCTTAGTCGCTATGGAAAAGTTAGTATTATAAAAAGAGATCGTTGCATTTAGATAGGATACATATTGACGTGCAGCGGCAGACCAATTTGGATTCACGCTCAGTAAAGCTAATGTGTTTTCACAATTATTAATTTTTTCACGCTCATGGATCAACATGTCTTTTTCACTGCTTGAAAGCTTAGTGTCCGTTTTGACTTGTTGAATAAACGCGTGCGCACCATTTTGCAGGCTATTGCAATGCTCGTTATAGCTTAAATCTGGTGCTTTTAGAGGTTTGCGTGCATTTGGCAATTTATTGTGGCTATTCACTAAAAGACTGGAAACTTCAAAAGGAACTTTGCTATAGCTAGTTGTCCATAAAGTGGATTTTTCTTCTTGAATATTAAATTTGGCAATGCCTAAATCGCTAAGCAACAGCAGCATATTGGTTTGATTGTCATTTGCCGGCGTGAGCGCAGGCAATTCATTGCATGCTGTATAGGCAGTGGTCTGAATTTCAGTCGAAGGTTCACAATAGACATCCATACCTGCATGACTGTGTGCACTAAAGAAAATGCCAAAAGGAATAAATGATGTGAAAAGAGCAGAGCGAAGAATTTTTTGTTGAGAAGACATAAGGCACAGTTATTTATAATTGTAGGTGCAATGATATCAAGTGGGGAAAGTTGATTGAAGATGCCTAGAAATAAAAAAAGATAGAGTAAAACTCTATCTTTTTTAAAAAAATACAATTGGCTTTAGAGGGGCAGTGGAAGTAAAACTAAAAATTAAACTAATCACTGTGATCAATTTGACCGAAAACATGAAATATTGTTTTGCCCAAACTTGATCATCTTCAGCTTTGAATCCTTGAATGGTTAAATAAATCCAATACAGACTTAAGGCATTCAGGACAATCATATAAATCCAATTGGCATAACCATAAAAGTATAAACCGTTCATGGTGATGCAGAACAAAATCACGTAAACCAAAGATTCAACCTTGGTTCGATGAATTGAACGTGCTACAGGTAAAATTGGAATTCCTGCATTTTTGTAGTCATCAAATCGGTAAACTGCAATTCCCCAAGAATGAGGCATTTGCCAAAATGCATAACCAATAAAAATCAGTAATGCACCTAAATCAAACTGGTTTGCAACAGCCGTATACCCGATTACAGGTGGTGCTGCGCCAGAAAGACTGCCGATAATGGTTTGATGAATTGTTGTTCGTTTTGTCCATAAGCTGTAAAAACCAACGTATACGACAAAACCAATAACAGCAAAAAGAAAAGCGTAAGCATTTACCCAGAACCATAAAATGCTAAAACCAATTACACCTAAAACTAAAGCAAAAACTAAAGCAACAGGAATCGAGATTGATTTTTTAACCATCGCACGATTTTGTGTGCGTTGCATTTTTGAGTCGATGTCTTGGTCAATAACGTTATTGACAACACATCCAGAAGCGACCACAAAGAGGGTGCCTAAGAGGGTAAGAAGCAACAGAAGGAAATCTACAGAACCTTGGGCAGCTACAAAGTAGCCACCCAAAGCGGTAACAAAGTTACCAAAGAGAATTCCTGGTTTAGTCAGGAATAAATACTTTTTCAGCATGACGACCAGTTTAGATCATCATGTTGAAGTGAAGGTAGTTCATAATCCACACAGAACCTACTAAAAGGATAGCAATTGTGAGGATTGTATAAACAAATGCAATCACGTTCCAGCGTTGCTCTGAAGAAGAGTTCATATGCAGGAAGTAAACTAACTGAATAAGAACCTGAGCAACCGCAGTAATCGCGATTACGGCAACCAATAGACCGCGGCTAAAACCACCTGCCATTACCATACCGAATGGAATTACGGTAAGTAGAACAGAAAGGATAAATCCGATTGTATATTGTTTAACGTTACCGTGAGCTGCACCAGCAGAGTTATGATCGTGACTCATTAGATAACTCCCATCAAGTAAACAACGCTGAATACGCAGATCCAAACGATGTCAAGGAAGTGCCAGAACAAGCTTAGGCAAGCAAGACGACGAGTGTTTGGAAGTGTCAAACCATATTTCTTGATTTGGAACATCAACACAAGCATCCATACCAAACCAGAAGTTACGTGAATACCGTGCGTACCAACTAAAGTAAAGAACGCAGATAAGAACGCACTTGTGCTTGGGCCATGACCAGCATGAACTAAATGATTGAACTCATAAAGCTCCATGCCAATGAAGGCTGCACCAAATACCCAAGTAACTGCTAACCAAGTTAAAACTTGACCAACATTTTTCTTGTATGCTGCAAGAACAGCAAAACCAAAAGTTACAGAAGAGATAAGAAGGGCGAAAGTTTCAGTTAAAACGAAACCTAAAGATTCACCAAACAGCTCTTGTGCACTTGGCGTACCCACTGGAACGTGGCTACTTAATACAGCGAACGCGATGAAGAGTGTCCCGAAAAGAACCAAGTCACTCATCAAGTAAGTCCAGAAACCAAAGACAGTGATGTCAGTATCATCGTGATGATGATGTTCGTCATGTCCGTGGTTGTCGTGATGAAGTACTTCAGCCATTGTCTTAGTCCTTCTTCAAATGTTTTTCAAGAAGCGCGTAGCGTTCATTTTCAATACGTTCAACTTCTGCAGCTGGAACATAGTAGTCAACTTTCTTAGTGAAAGAAGAAACGATGAAGCTGATAATTGAAGCAATGAAAGTTACAACGACTAACCACCAGATATGCCAGATTAATGCGAAGCCCATAACTGTAATAAACATTGCAATTACGAAACCTGCCGCACGGTTTGTAGGCATATGGATGTCTTCGTATGTAGTTGGCTTAGCGTAAGCAACACCATTTTCTTTGTCAGTCCAGAAAGTATCAATACCATTGATCTTTGGAAGATAAGCAAAGTTATAGAATGGTGAAGGAGATGAAGTAGCCCACTCAAGAGTACGACCATCCCAGATATCGCCAGTAACGTCCATGTTGTCTTTGCGTTGAAGGAAACCAACAACGATTTGCATAACAAAACAGAAGATACCGATAGCAACCAATACAGAACCAAATAAAGCGATCGCTAAGTACGGATCCCATTCAGGGTTGTCATATGTATTCAAACGACGAGTCATACCCATGAAACCAAGGATATAAAGTGGCATGAATGCAAAGTAGAAACCGAAGAACCAGAACCAGAACGCTGCTTTACCCCAAGTTTCATTCAATTTCCAACCAAACATTTTTGGCCAGTAGAAAATGATACCCGCGAACATCGCGAACACTACACCACCAATAATTACGTTATGGAAGTGAGCGATAAGGAATAAAGAGTTGTGTACTAAGAAGTCCGCTGGTGGAACTGCCATTAATACGCCTGTTAAACCACCAATACCGAAAGTCACAAGGAAGCCAAGTGTCCAAAGCATTGGAGTTGTATAGGTGATGCGGCCCTTGTACATAGTGAATAACCAAGAGAAGATTTTCACACCAGTAGGGATCGCAATGATCATGGTCATGATACCGAAAAACGCGTTAACGTTGGCACCAGCACCCATTGTAAAGAAGTGGTGAACCCATACAACTAGTGAAAGAACACCAATTGCTACAGTTGCGTACACCATTGATTTATAGCCGAACAACGCTTTGCGTGAGAACACAGCAGTAACTTCTGAGTAAATACCAAAAGCTGGTAATACCAAGATGTAAACTTCCGGGTGACCCCAAGTCCAAATCAAGTTTACATACAACATTGGGCTACCACCCATGTCATTTGTAAAGAAATGGAAGCCGAAGTAACGGTCAAGTGAAAGCATTGCAATAGTCGCAGTCAAAACTGGGAAAGTTGCAACGATAAGCACTACAGTAACTAATGCAGTCCAAGTGAAAATAGGCATGTCCATAAGTTTCATGCCAGGCGCACGCATTTTAATGATGGTAACGAAGAAGTTAACACCAGTAAGAAGCGTACCTAGACCAGAAACCTGAAGTGCCCAAATATAGTAGTCTACACCTACACCTGGAGAGTATTCGATGCCAGAAAGTGGAGGGTAAGCCATCCAACCTGTTGCAGCGAATTCACCAATTGCAAGAGAAGCCATCATTAAGCCCGCAGCGCCGGCAAATAACCAGAAGCTTAGAGAGTTTAATAATGGGAATGCTACGTCACGCGCACCAATTTGAAGTGGTACAGCAACGTTCATTAAACCAACAACTAGACCCATTGCTACGAAGAAGATCATGATTACGCCGTGGGCAGTAAAGATCTGGTCATAGTGTTCTGGGTGTAAGTAACCTTCACCGCCACCTTTTGCAAGGAACAGTTGAAGACGCATCATAATCGCATCGGCAAAACCACGCACAAGCATGACAATTGACACGAGGATATACATGATACCAATTTTTTTATGGTCTACAGATGTGAACCATTCGTTCCACAAGTAGCCCCATTTTTTAAAGTAGGTGATACCAGCAACAACTGCGATACCGCCAAGGATCATCATTGCAACAGTAACCAACACGATTGGATCGTGTGGAATTGCATCTGGTCCTAACTTACCTAATAAGCTCATGTCTTATTCCCCTGCAACAGTCGCATGTTCAACGCCTGCATGAGCTTCAGAAGCAGCAGCTTCGTGTCCAACAGTAGCTGTATGATCAGCACCGTGGTAGTTACTCATGTATTTATTGATCACTGATTCGAACAATTTAGGTTCTACTGAAGAGTAATAAGTCACTGGATGTGGCTTAGTAGGGTAAGGCTTCATTGCTTCAGCTTTAGCCTTTTCTTCAGGAGTAGTTGCTCTAGCAACTAAAGCTTCGATCTGGTGTTTAGAACGGTTGCCGTCACGTAAGGTTGCAAATTCAGCTTGGTCTAAAACAGTTTTTTGAACTGCTTCAGGATTAACTGAAGAACCATTACCAGCTTTAACAGCAGAAACCCATTCAGCAAACTGAGCATCAGTCACAGCATGTGCACGGAAGCGCATTTGTGAGAAGCCATAACCTGAATAGTTAGAAGAGAAACCACGGAAGCCTTCAGCAGGACTAGTTTCATCAGCTAATAAGTTCAAGTGAGTTTGCATACCTGCCATAGCATAAATCTGACCACCTAACGCCGGAATGAAAAATGAGTTCATTGTGAAGTTAGATGTTAAACGAAGGCTTACAGGAGTTTTCTCAGGGAAGCGGATCTCGTTTACAGTCGCGATGCCTTGTTCAGGGTAGATGAAGATCCATTTAAATTGTTCAGCAATAACTTGAACAGTTAAAGGAGCTTTATCTGACTCGAGTGGACGGTAAGGGTCATACTTGTGGGAACCCCACCAAGTTAACCAAGCTAAAATAGCGATAATAATTACGGGAATACCCCAAACTACAACTTCAATTGCAGTCGAGTGTGCCCAAGTAGGTGCATAGTCTGCATCTTTATTTGACGCGCGATATTTCCAACCAAACCAAAGAGCCATAAGTGCTGATGGAATAACGACCAACAACATTAGGTAGATCGCAGTAAGCATGAGGTTTGATTGACCTTCAGCAACTGGACCTTTTGAGTTTAGAAGTACCATATCACCACCACACCCAGTTAAGAGTGCAGCGATCGCAGATAAAGACAATACAGCTAAAATTGTTTGTCTCATTTTACAACCTCGGTGAAGAGTCCCATTCCCTAAATTTAAAATTTGGGATAGCGAATAAAGTGTCGCATGATTGTGATTTTTTCAGACATGAAAAAACAGTCACAATGATGCGACACCGCTACGTTGTAGGGCATTATGCCTGATATCGGCAAACTAAGCTATACATAAAGATGCTTTAAATGACTGTATTAAAACCCTATTTTGCTAGTCGGGATTGTATTTTTTTTATCTAAATTTTATTTTAATTTCAATATAATGCACAAAAAAGGGATGAAAAAATCATCCCTGAATAAAAGTGAAAATTATTGGTTTATTACCTTGGTTTTTGCCAATTTGTCATGCAAGGTTTGACGCTTTTTGCCGAAAATAAAAACGGAATCAATGATTGCGCTTAAAGGCATCGATAAAAAGTTCAGAAAAATAAATAAAACACTACGTAAAGTGAAGCCACGCATGAGGTTTACAGGTTGGCTGGTTTCGGCATCTACGATTTTAATTTTGGTGATTTTTTTACCAATACTTTGACCAGATTTAGCAATCAAATACGCTTGAATGAAAAGCATAATGAAGAGGTAAGCAAACATTGCAATCCAAGCTTGGTTGGGAAACATCTCAACCATTTGTGTTTGTAGTGCCTGTAAAACATTGGGGTCAGCATTTGGGGTCATCACAGCTTGCATAAACTGTTCATTCAGATTTGCAAATTGTGTCTTTTCACTTGGACTAAAAAATGCCGTTAAGATAAAAGTTGCTGGTATCCAAAGCAGTAAATCGACGATTTTCGCCAAAACACGTTTAGGAATACTAGCTAGGCTAGTTTGCTCTTGTACCGCTTGAGGCTGTGCATAGGTATTTGATGGCGTAGTTGCAGTTTGATTTGATTCGAATGCTGTTGGTGCAGTATATCCTGCAGGCATATAAACCAACTGACCTTGAGTGAGTTCACCCAAAGCTTTCCATTCGGTCATACCTTGGTGCCAAACCAAGTCCGTGAGTAACACTTGTTGGCTCGCGAGCATTTGGTTAAGTTGTTCTAAGGTGTAGGGACCAGCTTGTTGGTTATTTCGTGCCAAGTAAATCTGCATAAAACTAAAATCTCAAAAAACGTCTGTAAAAGTATAAATAAAAAAAAAGACCCACATGTGGGTCTTTTTTTAACACAGTTTATTAAGCTTGTTGAGCTTTTTCTTCAGAAAGGAAGAACCATGTGTCTAATACTGAGTCTGGGTTAAGCGAAACAGACTCGATGCCTTGTTCCATTAACCATTTAGCTAGGTCAGGGTGGTCTGAAGGACCTTGACCACAAATACCTACGTATTTGCCAGCTTTACGACAAGCATGAATTGCCATAGAAAGAAGTGCTTTAACGGCTGGATCGCGTTCATCAAATAGGTGAGAAACGATACCAGAGTCACGGTCTAGACCGAGTGTTAACTGAGTTAAGTCGTTAGAACCGATAGAGAAACCGTCGAAGTGTTCAAGGAACTGTTCAGCCAACAATGCATTGGTTGGAAGTTCACACATCATGATCACTTTAAGACCATTTTCACCACGTTTAAGACCGTTAAGCGCTAACAATTCAATAACACGTTTCGCTTCAGCAACAGTACGTACGAAAGGAATCATGATTTGAATGTTAGTTAAGCCCATTTCGTCACGTGCTTTTTTCAGTGCGCGGCATTCAAGTTCGAAGCAGTCACGGAAATTGTCAGACACATAACGGCTTGCACCACGGAAGCCAAGCATTGGGTTTTCTTCTTCAGGTTCGTATAACTTACCACCGATTAAGTTTGCGTATTCGTTTGACTTAAAGTCAGACATACGAACAATCACTGGTTTGTCAGCAAACGCTGCAGCAAGTGTAGAAATACCTTCAACTAGTTTTTCAACATAGAATTCGATAGGAGATGCATAACCAGCAGTACGTGACATTACAGCAGCACGAGTTTCACGTGGTAGGCTGTCAATGTTAAGCAATGCTTTAGGATGTACACCGATCATACGGTTGATAATGAACTCAAGACGAGCAAGACCAACACCTTCGTTAGGAATTTGAGCAAAGTCAAATGCACGGTCAGGGTTACCTACGTTCATCATGATTTTGAACGGAAGTTTAGGCATAGATTCGATAGAGTTGCGTTGGATTTCAAAGTCCAAAGAACCTTCGTAAATAAAGCCTGTGTCACCTTCAGCGCAAGACACAGTCACTTCTTGACCGTCAGTCAATACTTCAGTTGCATTACCACAACCTACGATTGCAGGAACACCAAGTTCACGTGCAATAATCGCAGCGTGACAAGTACGACCACCACGGTTAGTGACAATCGCAGCAGCACGTTTCATTACTGGTTCCCAATCTGGGTCAGTCATGTCAGATACAAGTACGTCGCCGTCTTGAACTTTGTCCATTTCTTTGATTGAAGTCACGATACGCACGCGACCAGAACCAATACGTTGACCGATTGAACGACCTTCACAAATCACATTACCTTTTTGTTTAAGAAGGTAGCGTTCCATTGTGCCTACATTTTGACGGCTCTTCACAGTTTCAGGACGTGCTTGAACGATATAGATTTGGCCATCATCGCCATCTTTCGCCCATTCGATGTCCATTGCTGAACCGTAATGGTTTTCAATGATCAATGCTTGTTTAGCAAGTTCTTGAAGTTCGTGGTCATTTAAAGCGAATTGTTGACGATCTGCTTTTTCAACGTCTACAACAACCACGGATTTACCCGCAGCACCTTCTTCACCATAAATCATTTTTTGGTGTTTAGAACCAAGGTTACGACGTAATACAGCGTGTTTTCCTGCATTTAGAAGTGGTTTAGATACATAGAATTCGTCAGGGTTAACTGCACCTTGTACAACCATTTCACCCAAGCCATAAGATGCTGTGATGAAAACTGCGTCACGGAAACCAGATTCTGTATCAAGTGTAAACATTACACCAGCAGCACCTGTTTCAGAGCGAACCATGCGTTGAACACCAGCAGATAACGCAACGACGTCATGTGCGAAGTTTTGGTGTACACGGTAAGAAATTGCGCGGTCGTTATAAAGTGAAGCAAATACTTCTTTAATCGCAACAAGGATGTTATCGATACCACGGATGTTCAAGAAAGTTTCTTGTTGGCCGGCAAATGAAGCGTCTGGTAAGTCTTCTGCAGTTGCAGATGAGCGAACGGCAACCGCGATTTCAGGGTTGCCGTTTGAAAGAGCTGTGAAAGCTTCACGAATTTCTTTTTCAAGTTCAGCAGTCAGCGGAGTGTCTACAATCCATTGACGGATTTTCGCACCAGTTTCTGCAAGTGCATTTACATCGTCAACATTGAGTGCAGCAAGTTCAGCGTTAATTTTAGCGTTCAGGCCACTTTGCTCGAGGAATTCACGATATGCTTGAGCTGTAGTAGCAAAACCACCAGGAACAGATACACCAGCATTTGCGAGATGGCTGATCATTTCACCTAATGATGAGTTTTTACCGCCCACGAGTTCTACGTCGTGTTTCCCTAATTTTTCTAGACCAATTACGCGCGCTTCCAAAGTTGTTACTCCACTTTTGCAGTATTAATCACTATCTTGGCATGAAATTATAACAAATTACTTAGCATTCTAAATTTACTAAGTGACAGTCATGTAAGATGGTTTACTATAATGATTATATAGCACTAAGACAAATTTTGGAGGAGAATTTTAATGTCAGAAGGTAAACAGATTCAGCGTAGTGTTTTCTTTGTTTCGGATGGTACCGCGATTACCGCAGAAACCCTTGGACACTCACTGTTAGCCCAGTTCCCTCATGTAGATTTTGACATTCATATTATTCCATATATTACCTCTGAAGAAGCAGCTACAAATGTGGTTGCAGAGATCAATCTTAGAGCGCAGCAAGACGGTCAAAAGCCTTTGGTGTTTGATACCCTTGTAGACCCTTATGTACGTGACATTATTAATACTGCAAATGCAATAAATCTTGATGTTTTTGAAGGGCTTATTAGTAAATTATCTGACGAGTTAGGCACTGCACCTACGACTTTAGTCGGTCAAACCCATGCAGTTACAGATTCTGAGTCTTATAAAGCACGTATTGATGCGGTGCATTTTGCTTTAGATAACGATGATGGGGCACGTACTCGTCATTATGATAAAGCTGATTTGATTTTAATCGGGGTATCACGTTCGGGTAAAACACCAACTTCCATCTACCTCTCTTTGCAATTTGGTATTCGTGTGGCGAACTATCCTTTGACAGAAGAAGACTTGGATGACAACCGTTTACCTGCAGTTTTACGTGAACATAAGCATAAGTTATTTGGCTTGATGATTGATGCAGAGCGCCTTGTAGCAATTCGTTCAGAACGTAAGGCCAATAGTCGTTATGCTAGTTTTAGTCAGTGCCAGATGGAATTACGTGCGATTGAAGGTATTTATATTTCTGAAGGAATTAAATACTTAAACGTGTCGGAAATGTCGATTGAAGAAATTTCAACTCGTGTTTTACAAATGACTGGACTGAAACGTCGTATTGGTTAAGTGTAAATTGAGCCACTTCGGTGGCTCTTTTGATGATAATGAATTTCTGTATAAATTATATAAAAATAGTATTAATTTCTGGCTTGTCATACTTTTAATGAATGATAAATATTTAAAATATTGATGAAAATTTTCCTCAATATTTAGACTTAAAATTTAAGCAATTTCTGCATTCAAATGTGTACCAATTTGATGAATTTTTTTGGCTGAAAATTTATAAAATATGGCCTAATTGACAGCTTGAATCTTTTAAAATAATCCGTGCTGTGCTGTATTTTTATCTATGAATTAAGCCTGAATAATCCACTTGATATGAGTTGTATAAATACAAGATTTAGCTAATATGGTTTAATATTTAATCAATTTTTCAAAAATACTGATTTAAATGCTAAAAAAAATAGGCAGAAAATAGAATAAAAAATAATCAAACAGTCGCTTTTAGGTGTTAAATCTCAAGAAATGGCATCATTTATTTAATTGATGTGGGTGAAAAATAGTCAAATTAATAACATTCAGGCTCTAAACTCCGATATAAATTGATATTTAAACTGGATTTCAATCTGTTATTTTCCTATTAAATATAGATAACAATAGAGGTAAATATCGGTTGAACATAAGCATCAATATAAATTTTTCAACTTACAGTTAAGGAGTAAATAGAGCTGTGTAAAAAAATAAGCACTGAAAAAATTATTGGTTTGAAATAAAGTTTTCATGAAGAATTGATCATAACTATTCAAAATTGCACGTCTATAAACTCGCTGTAGCTGCTGGTGCAGGTCGGAAGCATGATTTAAGTCTGAGCACTGAAAAAGCATGTAGCACTATTAAAGCTATTTTTATTTATGGATTTTTAAGAATCCTTAGCCTTATCGAATGAAAGTATCCAATATAGTAGGGGAGCTACCAAAAGCCGCCAGAGATGGCTTTTGGTATTGTGATTTTTTGATCAATCACAAAAATTTAATAGATGTCATGTGAAAATAATTGCAATGTCATTACTTTTCTTTGGATTGGTTAGATTCGCTGCGCACAATGACATCACACTCAAACGTATGTTCATCTAAAGCCGTGATTGAATTACTCTGAATTTTTGCAATTGGCCAAGTATTTAAGATGCAGTTTGGCTGCTGTAATGCTGCATAATAATGATCAGATTTTAGGAAGGTTTTGTTCTGAATTGCGGTATTTGGACTGAGTAAATGTCTTAACCAATGGTTCGGCACTTGATCTTCTAAAAAGCGAATCGCCAAAATACTCTTAATACGATTGCTAAATAAACGTCGATTTTTTGCAATCAGTGGGTGCTGGATTAATTTATTCAGTAGACGTTCGGTGCGTGGTAAGACAAATTGCGGTTTGATTTGATAGACCATGATGTTATCTGCAACCTGACATAGATGATGTAGTTCAGAGACCACATGCTGATCTATCCCAATAATTGCGATTTTTTGATTCTTAAAATCATAATCTTTGATCTGTTCTGAACTGATGATCGTTCCACGAAAGTGTTCAAAATCTTCTAGATGATTATTAAAAATATGGTGGGTTGCATCCTGCTTGTTGGCCATATTTATTCCTTATCTTTTCTTTTTTTAGTTGAGTCTTAGATAGGAATATATTCTGTGATGGGCCAGTTGGGGTAAAGCGTTTTTTCAGTCTGATGAGTCATGCAATTTGTCTAGAATTGATTTGCTTGGCCCTTGTCATTTATAGATTTCTAGGACTGAACTGATTTTTTTATGCGTTGAAGTTCATCTTTCGCTCAAGCAGGTCGAAATAATGAGCGACCTGCATGAACGGCTTTTGATATCTATAAATTTTGTGAGTTTTAAAGTGGTTCATCATCTTGTGAGCTATAGTCAAGCTGACTCGGGGTTGAATGCTTAAGTTCGGGTTGGTCGGTATGGGTACGTAAATAGTCCATATCACGAATATTCTTTTGTACTGCAACTGCGCCAAACAAACTCATTAAGTAAGCCATCATGTAAAAACCTTTTTCACTTAATGCTAGTTCAGCATTCCATAGGCCAATGGCAAGAAGTACGAGGCAAATAATGACGGATGCCCAGCACAGTCCAAAGTAAATTGCAGTGACATGCATTCCTTCTAAACGGTCACGAATGATTTTTTGTAATGAAACCGATGAAAATAATCCATAGAGCAATAAAATGAGATAAAAGCCTTTTTCATTCAGCATCATATTTGCATTGAATAAACCTATGCAAAACACTACAGCGCCTAAAATGAGGGCACACCAACTTGCTGCGATAAATGCGGGTGTGGGTTTATTAATATATTGGCTCATCTGCTTATTTTTCTCTTTGTTTTGCTTGTGTTTAATATTTATACAGGAATGAAAATGAGTAAAGCAATTATTTCGTTGAGGCAATGATGGTTTTTAAGTACAGGTTTGGTCGTTGTTAGCCGAAACCATATTATCTGTTGACTGCTATCCGTCTAAAGAGCCACAAAAAATGTAGTCACAATTCTACCTTTAGACGGATTAAACGCTTGGATTAGATCATTAAGTTGAGAGTCTTAAGCCAGATCATTTTTGATTTGCATTAAACGTTCGAAGTTTTCAATGCGCTTATCGGTATCGTAAATGTCGCAGGTGAAAATAAATTCATCAACGTCATATTTGGTGAGTAGGTTTTCTAAACCTGCTCGAACGGTTGCATTTGAACCGACTTGTCCCATAGCGTAGAAATTATCAACAGACATCTTCTCTGCAGCAGACCATAAGCCTTGCATACTGTCGACTGGAGCCTTGAGTTTTAAACTTTGACCGCGCATTAAACCTAAAACCCGTTGGTAAGCACTCGTTGCTAGATATTCTGCTTCTTCATCTGTTTCAGCAACAACCGTTGGTACGCCCATAGACACATAAGGTTGATCTAAATATTCGGATGCTTGGAAATTTTCACGATAGAGCTGAATTGCTTGTCCAAGCATGCGTGGTGCGAAATGTGAAGCAAATGAATAGGGTAGACCTAAACGTGCAGCGAGTTGTGCACTGAAAAGACTTGAACCTAAAAGCCATACAGGAACATGTGTATTTTGTCCCGGTGTAGCAATGATGCGCTGCTGTGGCTCAGGTGCTTTAAAGTATTGCAATATTTCAAGGACATCTTGTGGAAATTGATCTTCGGTTTCCTGACGGCCACGGCGTAAAGCGCGCATGGTGGTTTGGTCAGTACCTGGTGCGCGACCTAAACCGAGTTCAATACGGCCGGGATATAACGTTTCAAGTGTGCCAAATTGTTCAGCGACAACTAAAGGCGCATGGTTGGGCAACATAATCCCGCCTGAACCGAGCTTGATGGATTGTGTATTTGCTAAGAGATAACCGAGTAAAACCGCAGTTGCAGAACTTGCGATGCCGTCCATATTGTGGTGTTCGGCTAACCATAGACGTTCATAGCCAAGCTCTTCTGCTCTCTGCGCTAACTGGAGTGCATGTTTGAGTGAAAATTCGATGGTTTTATCATCTCGAACAGGTGCGAGTTCAAGTATTGAAAATTTTGTATCGGCTAGAGTACGCATTTTTTCTCTCAGAGATCTTTATATCGAAATAATACGATATAAATAGCCTAATGTATATCGAATAAATTCGATATGGTCGTGGGGCGGTGTAAAAAGTCAACTTTAGATATACCTAAAGTTTTTTATAAACAAAAAAAGCACCCGAAGGTGCTGATTTTTTTTTCATTGAAATATATCGATTAACGTTTACCGTTTTTGTACCAACCTAAGTGACGACCATTATCTCCACGGTAGCCTCGGTCATTGTAACTATAATTATTGGTACGATAGCCACGGTTGTTATAACGACGGTCATAGCGATCATCATAACGGTCATCATAGCGACGGTCTTCAGACACTTTTTTACCTAGTGCAGAACCACCGGCTGAACCAAGTGCAGCACCGATATAACCACCGTTTGTACCGCCCATGTTTTTACCTACGGTATAACCACCCGCACCACCAAGTGCGCCACCAATGATGGCACCATTACGGTCACGTTTGTTCGCCGATGCTGCAGCACCTGCACCGCCACCAATAGCTGAACCAATCATTGCGCCAGTTTGGCCGCCAACTTGGTTACCGATTGCTGCACCAACAACACCACCTAAAGCAGATGTTAATGCAGTATTGGTGCTATTACCTGCATGTGTTGCAGTCATAGTAAGCGCTGAAGCGGCAATTGCTGCACTGAATAGAATTTTATTAATTTTCATTTTTAAACTCCTTACGAAGCATGATGTTTATCTGTTGATATCAATATATGAAAACACATAGCGAATATTTGGAGCGTGATGTGAAATAAAATACGTGTTCCGTTGCTGCAATGTAAATTTTGCACTTTATTTCTACATGATTGATGACTTGGTTGGAGAGAAGGCAAATCTACATATGTATGAGCTGCAATAAATAAAGTTGTATTTATCATTTGAAAAAAGGCGATACATAAAAAAAGCACCCGAAGGTGCTCTTTTCACTATCCAATAAATTTGGACTCACTAATTTTGAATTAGTGACGACGACGGTAACGTTTTTTGTATTTACGTTCTTGCTGTTTGTCGTAAGCTTTGTCTTTAGAGATTTTATTACCTAAAGCCGCACCACCAGCAGCACCTAGTGCAGAACCAATGTAACCACCGTTTGTACCGCCCATGCTTTTACCAACGGTATAACCTGTACCGCCACCTAAAGCACCACCGATTGCAGATTCTGTACGGTTACGTTTATTACTTGCTACCGCAGCACCACCAGCACCACCAAGAGCAGCACCAATTGTAGCGCCGGTATTACCGCCCATGTTTTTACCAATAGCAGTACCTGCAACACTACCTAATGCACTAGCTGCAGCAACGCGTGTTGTACTATCTGCATTTGCAGACACAGTGAACATAGAAGCAGTTGCTAGAGTGGCTGTCATTAAAAGAGTATTCAGTTTCATAGTTCACTCCATGTCCTTCATAAACGCGAGGACTTTTTCATAATCATTTCGATGGCAGTAAATGTAACAAAACTATTCGCTATAAATATGGAGAGCTTTCTCTTTATTTGGTGATTTGAGTGTCTAGTTTGTATAAGTTTTATTAATATTGTGAAAAAAACGGTCGAATGCTGAAAATCTGTACGACTTTGTGGAGAAAGGTAGGAGTGATGAAGTTCACATTTTGATATTTAGGCTCATAGATAGGCCAAAAAACAATAAATATGTCATTTCAGACCCATTATCGGTACACTAGCGCCATTATTTTGAATTTTGGCATATCCGTGAAAGTTTAGCGGTAGAGCCTGTGTATTGAGATTTTTTGAAAAATGAAAGAATCGTTACGTTTACGATTAGATCAGCTGTCTGACCGTCACGAAGAATTAAATGCATTACTCGCAGATGTAGAAGTCATTTCAGACAATAAACGTTTCCGTCAGTTGTCTCGTGAGCATAGTGATTTATCTGAAATCACTGAAGTTTGGAAAAAATACCGTCAAGCAGAAGAAGATATTGAAACTGCTGAAGTGATGATGACGGATCCAGATTTCAAAGAAATGGCCGTTGAAGAAATTAAAGAAAATAAAGCTTTGATTGGTCAGCTTGAAGCAGACTTAAACATTCTGATGATTCCAAAAGATCCGAATGATGCGAACTCTGCCTATTTAGAAATCCGTGCCGGAACGGGTGGTGACGAAGCTGCGATTTTCTCTGGTGACTTGTATCGCATGTACAGTAAATATGCTGAATCACAAGGTTGGCGTATTGAAGTGCTGTCTGAAAATGACGGCGAACATGGCGGTTATAAAGAAGTGATTTGCCTCATCAATGGTGAAGGCGTATATGGTCGATTAAAATTCGAAAGTGGCGCACATCGTGTACAGCGTGTTCCTGCAACTGAGTCGCAAGGTCGTGTTCATACTTCGGCATGTACGGTTGCGATTTTGCCTGAAATTGATGTAGACACCAGTGTTGAAATTAATCCTTCAGAACTACGTATTGATACCTATCGTGCATCTGGTGCAGGTGGTCAGCACATTAACAAAACTGACTCTGCTGTGCGTATTACTCATATACCAACGGGTACAGTTGTAGAATGTCAGGACGAACGTTCACAACATAAAAACAAAGCCAAAGCGATGGCGCTGTTGGTTTCTCGTTTAGAAAATGCCAAACGCGCAGCAGCAGATGCCGCGACATCTGAAATGCGTCGTGACTTGGTGGGTTCTGGTGACCGTTCTGAGCGTATTCGTACCTATAACTATCCACAAGGTCGCATGACTGATCATCGTATTAACCTAACACTGTATAAGTTAGATGCAGTGATGGAAGGCGATTTGACTGAATTGCTTGATAGTTTGCATCGTGAATATCAAGCCGATCAGTTGGCGTTATTAGCGCAGCAGAATGGTGGCTAATGAATATTGCACAGGCTTTGGCCTATCGTGGTGAACCTGAAAGTTATGAACGTCAGGAAAATGCGTGGTTGTTAGAGCACATCACCAAGATTGATTCTTTTGATTTAATCATGAAAAAGGATCAAGAATTGACGGCAGAACAAGAACAACTCTATGTCGACAGTCTTGCTCGTATTGCAGCAGGTGAGCCTTTGGCTTATGTCACAGGTTCTCAGCCATTTTGGACGCTAGACTTAAAAGTGACTAAAGATACTTTGGTTCCACGTCCTGATACGGAAGTACTCGTTGAAACTGTACTCCGTTTAGAACTTCCTGAAGATGCTCGTGTGGTCGATTTAGGAACAGGAACTGGTGCTGTAGCCTTGTCATTAGCCAGTGAACGTCCAGATTGGTCAATTGTAGCTTCGGATATTTACGAACCTACCTTGGAAGTTGCTGAGTTTAATGCCAAAAAGCATGATCTTGAACATGTGCAGTTTGTCTTAGGTTCTTGGTTGAAACCCTTTGGTCGTGCTTTCTTTGATGTAATTGTGTCAAATCCGCCGTATATCGATGCTGATGATGTACACATGAAAGATTTGGCGACAGAGCCTGAACGTGCTTTGGTTGCGGACAATCATGGGCTTGCAGATATTGAGCAAATCATTCTTCAAGCTAAAAAACATTTAACCGTGAATGGTTGGGTGGTGCTCGAACATGGCTATGACCAAGGTGAATCGGTCAGACATTTGTTCTTGCAGGCTGGATATCGAAATGTTCGGACTATAAAAGATTATGGCGGTAATGACCGTGTCAGCTTAGGTCAGTGGCAACATTGATTTAGTGTTAGATAAATAGTCAAAAATAAAGCGCATTGAATGCGCTTTATTTTTATATTCGATCAATGCTTACATTGGGTAGTCTTGTAAGCTATCGAAAACTTCAACTTGTTCTAAAGCTGCTGTTTCTACTGCAAGACAGTAAGCAATAATTTTTGCAGTTGCATTCACTAAATTTTCATCTTTTAGATTTGCACCTGCTTGAATTGCTTCAATGTCATCTGCTTGGATATCCAGTGCATGAGCAACTTCAACTGCATTTTCAGTGCTAAAAAATTGTGAGATCAAATTTTGCAAATCGATATCTGCGACAGTTTTAAGCTGTTCATGAAACAGTTCATCAATTGCGTCAATCTGAGTGAAAAGAGAATCTGAAAAGTTTTGAACAAGTTGTTGTTCAAGAACATCAATCATCTTAAGCATAGGAAAGCCTTTCAAGGAGATGCAGGAGAATTGGAATATAAATAAGCAAAGTGCTTTAAATTGAGTGAAAAATAACCTAATTAGACTAAAGTAGCAATCGTTCAAGGATGAATGGTCAGTCTATTTATTGAATATTTTTAAGTTATTGATTTTCTATTAATTAGATGAATATTCAATTTATAAATAGCGAATATCAAATTTTAGGCCTTGAATTCAGGCGCATTATTTTGTCGATACGCACCGGGACTGACACCTGTCCATTTTTTAAAAGCCCGATGAAAAGCACTCGGATCATGAAAATTTAGTTCTTCACTGATATCTTGTAAGCTTTTATCGGTATGGGTTAAAAAATCGATGGCAGTATCACGTCGGATATCATTTTTGAGTTGTTGATAACTCACACCTTCACTTTTAAGACGGCGATGCATCGTGGCTTCCGACATATTCATTTTGACTGCCAACTCATAAAACTCTAACCATTCGGCAGGAGAAACGTCTAAGAGTTGTTTGCGAATTTGGCTGCTAAGTGCATACGGGTTTTTAAAACGAACCAAGAGGTTTTCAGGCGTTTGTTGTAGGAATTGATACCAGGAACGTGTGTCTTGTTTGATGGGAAGGCTTAAATAACTGGCATCGAGCTGTATATAGTTTTGACTGGCTTGGTAATGAATATTTTCGCAGAAGCGAACTTTATAGTCGTGATCATCAAGCGGTGCATCACATTTAAATTGGATTTGGTTTAATAAAATCCGTTGACCACTTAGCCAGCACAGTAGCGTGTGGATGAGCATTAAATATGTGGCATAGCTGAACATGCGTTTAGGCGCATGTTGGTCATAGATCACGATATAAGCAAAGTGATCTTCAATAGTTAAATCGCTATGTAAGTCATCTAAAACCAGATTTAAAAATTGTAGGATTTGCTTGAGTGCATCACCCAATGTGCTGTTATGCATGACCATTTTCGACAGTAGCTTAAAACTACCACGTCGCATAGCATGCCGATCCATGCCAAAAAATTCATCATCCATCACATCTGCAAGATGAGTCCATAAAGCCGCATATTGTGAAACGGAAACTCTGGTCTTACTTGATAGCAGTAACTCTGAGGGTATACCAGACTTTTGTAAAATAGAAGAAATATCAAAGTGCTTTTTTTGCGCATCATGTAATGCTTCATGCACCAAGTCGATAGAAATCGTCCCTTTACTGTATTCGAGTCTATGCTTCGGCATATGTGCGGATAGGTCCTTGTTCAGAATTGTCCAAATACATCAGAAAAGATGCAACATTTGGAAATTGTACTGAATAAATTCTCTGTTTACTCTGCATCTTAAGTCGAATTTAAAACAAAGCATCATAAATAGGGAAATGCTATGGACATTAAAGGAAAAGTTTTTGTTGTGACAGGTGGTGCATCAGGACTAGGCGCTGCGACAGCAACACATCTGATTGGCCTGGGCGCAAAAGTGATTATTGTGGATATGAATCATGAGCATGGCGAAGCAATGCAACGTCAACTGGGTGATCATGCTAAATTTGTTCAATTGGATGTTACCGATGAACAAGCGGTAGGCGCTTTCTTTGCACAAGTTGAAGCGGAATTTGGTCAACTTAATGGCTTAGTGAACTGCGCAGGTATCGCACCCTCTGCAAAAGTTTTAGGTCGTGACGGATTACATGATTTGGCGATGTTCCAAAAAGTATTAAATATTAATGTTTCAGGCACATTCAATATGCTGCGCTATGCGGCACAACTGATTGCTAAATATGAATTAAAAGCAGGTGAAGAAGAGCGTGGCGTAATTGTGAATACGGCATCGGTAGCGGCTTTTGATGGTCAAATTGGTCAGTCGGCTTATGCAGCATCAAAAGGGGCAGTGGTTGCAATGACATTACCTCTTGCACGTGAGCTTGCACGTGAATCAATCCGTGTGATGACCATTGCTCCGGGCATTATGGAAACGCCGATGCTCAAAGGCTTAGCACAAAATGTACAAGATGCTTTGGGGCAAATGGTGCCTTTTCCTCCACGTTTAGCAAAACCACAAGAGTTTGCAAAATTAGTGACGCATATTTTTGAAAATGCTTATCTCAATGGTGAAGTGATACGTCTTGATGGCGCGATCCGTATGCAGCCTAAATAGTTATTTATTAAAACTGCTTATTCAGGCTTCTACGACGGAGTCTGATCGAGAATAACTTCGTTGACAGTAGCTTATCTCGTTACTTTTGTTTCGGCAAAAGTAACCAAAACCATAGTCATTTGTAAAACTCGTCATCAAGTATTTATTGATTTACAGATTACAGAAACATTAGAGATTAATGGCGTCCTGCCTCAGACAGTTGCAAATGACGTCGTCGTGTATCCAACGTTGCTTTATACAGTCAAAGAATTTTTAATTCCGCAGTTATCCAACATTTAAAGCTATACGCGCTATAAAAGATTTAGAAAAGGAAGTCTCATGATTTTAAATGATGAACAAAAAATGGTTCAGGACATGATGCGAAGCTATTCGCAAGAAAAACTGAAACCGACGGCTGCAGAGCGTGATAAAACGGCAGCATTTCCTGAACAAGAGCTAAAGGAACTTGGTGAGCTGGGTGCTTTAGGCATGACGGTTTCGGACGAATGGGGAGGTGCAGGTTTAGACTATGTGTCTTTGGTTGTTGCCTTAGAAGAAATTGCTGCAGGTGATGGTGCGATTTCCACAATTGTCAGCGTACAAAACTCCCTGCCATGTGGCATTACGCAACGTTATGGTACTGAAGCACAAAAAGAAAAATACTTAAAAAAATTAGCCACTGGCGAATGGTTAGGTTGTTTTTGCCTAACAGAACCACAAGTGGGTTCAGATGCGAGTGCATTGGAATGTAAAGCGGAGCGTGATGGTGATGAGTGGGTGTTAAATGGCACCAAGCAATTTATTACCACAGGAAAACATGCTCAAGTAGCCTTGGTTTTTGCGGTAACGGATAAATCTGCAGGTAAAAAAGGGATTTCGTGCTTTTTAGTACCAACGGATGCGCCGGGTTATATCGTATCGCGATTAGAAGACAAAATGGGTCAGCATTGTTCCGATACAGCAACTATAGTTTTAGATGACTGTCGGATACCTGCCGATAGTCTTTTAGGCCAAGAGGGTGAAGGCTATAAAATTGCCTTATCAAACCTAGAGTCAGGTCGAATTGGCATTGCAGCGCAGTCTGTGGGTATGGCACGAGCAGCATTAGATGCAGCCGTTGAATATGCCAATGAACGAAAGGCATTTGGGGTGGAGATTGTACAGCATCAGGCCGTGGCATTTCGCCTCGCGGATATGGCCACCCAAATTGAGGCAGCACGCCAGTTAATTTTCCATGCAGCGACGTTAAAAGATGCCGGTTTTCCATGCTTAAAAGAAGCCTCGATGGCGAAACTTTTTGCATCGACGATGGCTGAACGGGTGTGTTCAGATGCCATTCAAATCCATGGAGGCTACGGTTATGTATCTGATTTCCCAGTTGAACGCATTTATCGTGATGTACGTGTCAGCCAAATCTATGAAGGTGCATCGGACATTCAACGTCTGGTGATTGCACGTGAAGTCACCAAAGGATAGGTGATTAAAAAATAGACTTTGGTCGATGTTCAAACCCTGCAATGGCGTTGATGGTTATGGAAATTGCAGGGGACATCCAAACATGGTTATCTAGGTATACACAGTCTAAGAATAGATTGTTTAACAAAGTATAAGTTTCAAAACTAAAAAACCGACATTGCAATCGGTGTATGGAATAGCAGTAAAGGCGGATGTGGCAAAGGAATCGTCACTAGTACGCAGCGGTACAACAACAAGATGAATAAACCTCAAAGTCTTGCACTTTGAATCATAGAGAACCGGATAGGAATTGTCGTCATGAAGACACTAGAACAAGCATATCGTGATTTTAATTTTGAAAAGATGGTTACAGAACAATTGGTCGGTACGCCAAGTTCAATCAATGCTTATGATGAATGTTGTGGGCGCTATGTTGGGCAAAATCGAACTGCGCTGATCTGGGAAGGTAAAAATGGTGAATCTGAGCAATGGACTTTTGAGCAATTAGATTTAGCTTCTGCACAATTGGCAAATTATTATCAGCGCATTGGATTGAAAGCAGGTGATTGCATTGCAGGTCTTTTACCTCGCACAGCAGAGTTGTTGATCACCGTATTGGCAACATGGCGTATAGGGGCAATTTATCAACCGTTGTTTACTGCATTTGAGTCCAAAGCGATTGAACATCGAGTGCAAACTGCGGGAACAAAGCTGATTGTAACCAACACTGAGCAACGATCAAAACTCAATCATATTGATTTACCGCATATTTTAACTGTACATGCCGATCAAGCAATTCAGACAGATCCTGACTTTTGGTCAGAGTTGCAATTGCATGACGCCACATTTAACTCAGTTCCCCGTTCATTTGACGATGAATTTTTAATGATGTTTACCTCAGGGACGACCGGTTTAGCCAAGTCTGTACCTGTGCCACACAAAGCGTTATTGGCATTTAAAGGGTATATGACACATGCGGTTGATTTGCGTGATGAAGATTCATTTTGGAATTTGGCAGATCCGGGTTGGGCTTATGGTTTGTACTATGGAATTGCAGGGCCATTAAGTTTAGGACACAGCATTATTATGGATGAACGTGCTTTTAGTGTTGATCATGCACTTCAAGTCATCAAAAAATATAAAGTCAGTAATTTGACCGGTTCTCCAACGGCTTTTCGTATGTTCTTTGGCTTCAAAGAAAAATTTGACGCATCCATAAAATCACATTTACGGGTTGTGAGTAGCGCAGGTGAGCCGCTAACGCCTGAAGTGATTCAATGGTTTAATCACGACTTAAACGTCAATATTTATGACCAATATGGACAAACGGAACTTGGAATGGTGATTGCAAATCATCATGCCTTAGAACACTACAAAAAAGTGGGTTCAGCCGGTTTTGCTATACCGGGTCATCGTTTCGCGGTGCTCAATAAAGACTATCAAGAAATTGAACGCGGTGGCATTGGAACATTGGCATTAGATTGGTCGCAATCTCCACTCATGTGGTTTACAGGCTATGGTGGCAATAACCGTAAAGCCTTTGTCGGGAACTACTATTTAACCGGTGATACCGTTCGTTTAAACGAAGAAGGCGGCATTGATTTTGTAGGTCGTGCAGACGATGTCATTACAACGTCAGGCTATCGTGTAGGGCCTTTCGATGTGGAAAGCACATTATTAGAATGTGAAGAGGTTTTAGAGTCGGCAGTTGTTGGTAAGCCTGATCCTGAGCGGACTGAATTGGTCAAAGCTTTTGTGGTATTGAAACCACAATATCAAGCAAGTTCTGAACTCATGGATAAACTACAAGCCTATGTACGATCTCGTTTATCCAAGCATGCTTATCCAAAAGAAATTGAATTTGTGGATGGGTTGCCTAAAACATCGAGTGGAAAAATCCAACGTAATTTGTTGAAGCAACAAGAAGTGGCCAAAGCGCAATTAATTCAAAAGGTCAGTTGAGTCAATTTATATACGCAAAAAAGGCTGCTTGATGCAGCCTTTTTGAAATTGATATTTGAGCTTGTGAAACCATTCATTCGAGATCATATATGCACTTGACTAACTATGGGACAATCCAAATTAACCTAAAATTAAAGCATTCATTCAAATCTATAAAATCATTTATTTTAAGTTCAGGGTATTATGTTCAGTATCAAGTTCTTGAGTTTTACCCGTTAAATTGCCCTTCAAAACTTTGAATAAATGGGTGACTTTATTGTCTTTGACATTCCAGAATTCTGCACTAATAGGATTAGCTATCAAAACGCGAACAGTAGGATCAGTCTTGCCATCGAACCAGTTTTCAGCCCAAGGATTCCATAATTTATCGATTAGGGCCGCATCTGTACTGATTTCTCCATGAGCACTAATTGATACATAAATATCGTCTGAAGGTTTAGCGAATGCTAATCCAAGATGATTACGACCTGCATTGACTGCCTCTACAAGGTCATTGTTTTCTTTCATAAGAAAATAGATATTTTCATGCTCATTCATCTTATCAGAATTAAGCATGGTCATAGGTTGAGAATGAATTTCTTGCTTGTCAGTGACATGGCTAATCATGGTGAAACGCACGTCTTTAATGAGTTTCCATAATTTTTGTCGCTGATCTTGTTCAATGTATTCTTGTGACATTTTTATTCTCCACTTTTAAGTAATCACTTTGGGGTAAAGGGGTAAATATGACTGAGCACAAAGTATTTGAATAATGTGTGTTAGCTCATAAGTTTATCGAACATATTGTGTCAGCAATTTAATTCTCACTGAATTCATATATATACCTACGGATTAAATCTCTTTGCATACGTAAACGCTTAAAATGTCTTGAATTAAGTTTTATTTTTTGAGGTTAAGGTAGAAAAGAATCATTAAAATGAACCTAATATAAGCAGCTCTAGTGCAACTAAATATGTTTAAAAATATAACTATATTTTTTATTTATTATTTTTAAAACATGTATACGCTATACCTCTATGATGTTCCTACATACTAAGGTGTTTGAGATACTGTTTTTTAAATAGTGTAATTGAAGATACGCTAACTGAGAAAAATGTCATGTCTACAGAGCATTTATTCTAACTTTAAGCTGTATATTGTCTTGCTCAAATAGCCGGGTGTTTTTACACTGTTTCGGGTTTGTAGCCGAATAACATTTGATGGATAACGGTGTTTTAATCTTTTGCGTGCGGTATAAACTCGCCTATTTTTTATGCTTGACGAATTTTAATAAGGAAATACTTTGTCTACGTTTAAATCGAATGAATCAACATCTGAATTTGAATTAAGTGATGATGAAATGCATTTATACAGCCGTCAAATATTGCTTGATGGATGGGACATCGATGCGCAAGAGAAGCTAAAACTTGCCAATGTACTCATCGTGGGGTGTGGTGGGATTGGGTGTACCACAGCCGAATTATTGGCACGTGCAGGCGTCGGACAAATCACTTTGATCGATGCAGATCGCATTGAAATCAGTAATTTGCAACGACAAATCGCGTATATCGAACACGATGTAGGTTTTTATAAAGCTGAAATTTTGGCTAAACGTTTACAAGCGATTAACCCGTATATCCGTGTGCAAAGCTATACCTCAAAATTAGATGAAAGCAATGCAAAGGCATTGATTTCACAGCAAGATTTGGTTCTCGACGGTTGTGATAATTTCAGTACACGGTATTTGGTTAACGCAAGCTGTGTGGAAAATAATGTGGCGCTGATTAGTGCTTCAGCGATCGGCTTTCAAGGGCAGTTATTTATGGTTGAAGCCGATGCTGCCTGTTATGAATGTTTATTTCCAAAAGAACAGCATGCCAATGAAAGTTTGCGCTGTGCAGACTCGGGTGTACTTGCAACTACACCAAATGTTATGGCAAGTTTGCAAGCACATCATGCCTTGCTCTATTTGGGTTTAGGGACGACAGCACTGAAACAAAAGCTTTTGTTGTGGGATGGTCGGTCAATGAAGCAAAAAATTCTCGCTTTTGAAAAAGATCCCGATTGTCCAATCTGTCAGGCAAGATAAAGCAGCAAGCCCTTATTTTTTTGCTACACTCCCGTTAATTATTTTTTTCTAAGACATTATGAAAAACAATATCTGGTTAGATGGAATTCGCTCGGTTGCCCGAATGGGTGAGACCGCAGTCGTTGCGGCGAAAGCCGGCTTTAAATATGCAACTGAAAAACCAAGTAACGCAAAACTCATGCGTGAAACTTTTGAATCGCTAGGTTCAACCTATATTAAATTAGGTCAATTTATTGCCAGTACACCTTCTTTATTTCCGCGTGAATATGTAGAAGAGTTTCAAGGCTGTTTAGATCAGACACCGTCATTGCCGTTTAGTTATGTGCAGCAGGTATTGGCTTCAGAATTTGCTGGCCGTAATTTAGATGAAATATTTGCTTCAATTGATGAAAAGCCTTTGGCTTCTGCATCGATTGCACAGGTACATGCCGCTAAATTGGTCAGTGGTGAAAATGTTGTTATCAAGGTGCAAAAGCCGGGTGTCGAGACGATTCTCTATACAGATTTAAATGTCTTACATTGGGCTACTAAACTGGTTGAAAAAGCTGTACCCAAAGTCAAATTTGCTTCACTTGCAGATATTGTTGAAGAAATTAAAGTTCGCATGGTACGTGAAGTGGACTTTATTGAAGAAGCTCAAAATCTTGACGACTTTGTGAATTATCTGAACGTAACTCAAAACAAAGCCGCAACAGCACCAAAGGTTTATCACCAATATTCAACACGTCGTGTCTTAACCATGGAACGTTTATACGGCGTGCCATTGACCGATTTTGACGTGGTCAAGAAAGTCGCTAAAGATCCATCGCAAGTTTTGGTGACAGCGATGAATACATGGTTTGGCAGCTTGATGTTATGTAATAGTTTCCATGCAGACTTACATGCAGGCAACCTGATGCTGCTTGAAGATGGTCGAGTTGGATTCATCGATTTTGGTATCGTGGGCCAGTTGAAACCTGAAGTGTGGACAGCATGTATTGCGTTTATGGATGCCCTACAAAAAACTGACTACAACTTGATGGCTGAAAATATGCTGAAAATGGGCATGACGGCTGTCAAAATTGACACACAAGTCTTAGCTGCCGACTTAGAACGCTTATTTAGCGGTGTGCTTTTGGCCGATCCGCAAGAGTTATTAACCTCGAATCCTGCCGATTTGAATGACATCATGATGGATATGGTACAAGTCGGAGAGCGTCATGGTATTCGCTTCCCACGTGACTTCGCTTTATTATTCAAACAAATGTTGTACTTCGATCGCTTTATGCGCATCCTTGCGCCATATACCGATATTTATGCAGACCAGCGTATTCAGATGGTGCAGACTATGGATCCTAATTTATTGTTGAAGCAATAATTTAGCCGCAAGATATAAATAAAATCCTCTTGCTTAAACAGGAGGATTTTATCGATGTTTAAGATTTTATTTTGAGTGTAAGAATGGACGCAATTATCATTGAAGGTTTGAAAGTTGAAACTGTAGTCGGCTGTTTCAATTGGGAGCGTCAGATTATTCAGCCTTTGATGCTCGACCTCAATATTCAAACCAGTTTAGCGCAGGCGGCTCAGTCAGATGAGCTTGAAGATACCTTGAATTATGCTGAAATTTGCGAAATATCAGCCAAAGTCATTCAAACTGCTCAACCTAAATTGATCGAACATGCAGCAAAACTGGTGATTGATGCACTTTTTGCTACCTATGACAGCATTGAATCTATTATGATTAGCATCCGGAAGCCTGCCATTATCGCGCAAGCCAATTCTGTAGGAATTCGTCTTGAACGCCACCGAAACGATTTTCGCCCTAGCTCTGGCGAGTAATTTCAATCCCAAGCCGCATTTTCAACAGGCTTTACGTCAAATTCAGGCTTTGGGTCATGTTGAATTTTCCAAAATTTATGTGATTCCTTGTCGTGATGGCATTGGGGCGGATTATTGGAATGCAGCTTGTTTGGTGAAAAGCAGTTTATCTGTAGATGAAATCAGCACCTTACTGAAAAAAATGGAAGCAGACTCAGGTCGTGTTCGTCCGTCTCATAATATCGCTTTGGATCTGGATCTGATCGCGTGGGGCGAAAGCTTAGCGCACATGCAATTTAATCCGAAAAAACTGCCTTTAGCACTCGATGTTAAAATACCAATGTTCGACATTTGGAAAAATGAAATGTTTGAACATCCAGCACATCAATTTCCTATGGTGAGTTGCCAAAAAGTTTTAGTGGATTGAGCGAATGAAACGAAATGTTTTCAATGCACATGAGTGATATTTCAAACTGACCTTAAATACGCTAGATAAACAATAACAAAAATATTCAAATCCTGTCATGGTATGCGCTAGCGTATAGGCTGTCGCAGGATTACATTATCTTTTTAGCTTCAAAATAATGATATGAACTGGACTGATCTGATTCAGCACTATGGCTATATTGCGATTTTTATTGGCACATTGTTTGAAGGAGAAACAGTGCTGATGATTGGCGCCTATGCCGTCCATCAACACATACTTCATTTTCCAATGTTGATTGCGGTGGCGATGCTAGGCAGTTTTATTGGCGATCAGTTTTATTATCAAATGGGCGCTCGCTATGGGCAAAAACTTATCCAGTCGAATGCAGAATTTGCACAAAAATTCGATCGTGCGAGCCAGTTTATTGAATGTTATCCTATTTTGACCATTTTATTTATGCGCTTTGCTTGGGGTTTTAGAACTATTTTACCTATTGCAGTCGGTGTGCGTGCTTATCCTGTTTGGAAATATGTGCTGATTAATCTAGTTGCCTGTTTTATTTGGGCGATGTTGGTC
Organism: Acinetobacter sp. YH12039; assembly: GCF_013420015.1. Lineage (NCBI taxonomy): Bacteria > Pseudomonadati > Pseudomonadota > Gammaproteobacteria > Moraxellales > Moraxellaceae > Acinetobacter > Acinetobacter sp. YH12039. The sequence goes on from NZ_VOZA01000004.1 coordinate 134,764, forward strand.
GCAATGATTGGCTTCCAAATCAGTCATTATTTACATCTATTTGGGGCGAAAATGCTGCCTTATCATCAAGATATTTACATCGTTATTGCCGTTATTTTATGTATCGTATTCTTCCGTGTGCTCTATACGGTGTTGAAGTGGTGGTGTAAGCATCATCAACATTGATAAAGTGCAAGTGGTTGATCTGATAAAGTCGTCAAAACATAATCAAAAGATTTAAAGGGATATTTAGTGAGAGCAATATGGGCTTAGGTTATGGTGCGGGTGCGGGAGGTTTCCTTATTATTTGCTTTGCGATTTTGGTGCTATTTATCGTCATTGCGATTTGGTTGAGTTGGAATAATTGGTATAAAAAGCAAAAAAATCGACCATATAAAGTAAATGCGGCACTTAAAATTGGTTTATCTGGCGTATTGTTTTTCCCTTTATTTGTTGCAGTAACGCTTGGATTGTTCGTGATTTCAGATCTTATTTCTGACTATGCAGAGTTGCAGCATCAAAAGAAAATTCATATACAGTTGCAGGAACCTTTAAACTTTGGAGAGGTTGTACTGCCTGAAGGCACGTGGATTAACCGATCATTTGAAACCGACTATACTCTGGAACAGATGACTGATATTCGTCAAGGTTTGACATCGGCTCGTTTTCCACAGCCGATTCAAATAGCTGGATTTGATGTTATTGCATTTGAGCTGCATCGCCATTTATTGCTTGAGTTGGCACATGATCAAACCGTTATGATGAATAACCAAAAAGTAATTTGTCCGGCAGGATGGCTGCTTGAGTTAGGTGGAGCAGGTTATCCGTCCACTGCACAACGTTATAGTTTGAATTTTGATTGGTTTACACCAAGTCGATGGCAGCCTATAAACTGTTTTGATGGTGAAGGAATTATTGTATTAAAGTCAAAAGATTTCTCATAAAAAAGCCTGCATCATTGCAGGCTTTTTTTTCACTATTTATAAAACTTAGCGACAATCATTAGAAAATCATTAAATGTAATAACTGGTTTTGGTCATCAGCTTTGAAATACCAGTCATGGCAATACGAACTGGAACAGGAAGGTCTACACCACCTGCATTGAGTGCTGTATCACGGTGATGCAGCTCATCTTCATTCATTTGCACTAAGATTTTACGTGAACGTTCGTCTTGTTCAGGAAGTTGGCGGATGTGATCTTCTAAATGCAGGCTCACTTGACGCTCAGTTTCAGCGACAAAACCTAGGCTGTATTGATCACCGGCAATACCTGCCAATGCACCCATCCCAAAAGAAAGGCCGTACCAAACAGGGTTGAGCAGACTGGTATGGCTGTCTAATTCTTTTAAGCGGTCTTCACACCAAGCCAAATGATCTTGTTCTTCAATCGCAGCTTGTTCCATTTCACGGCGTACATTTGGAAGTTTCGCGGTGAGGGCTTGGCCATGATAAAGCGCTTGAGCACACACTTCACCACTATGGTTGACCCGCATTAGACCTGCCACATGGCGTGCTTCGCTGACTGCAAGTTGCGTTTTTTCAGCAACAGACGGGTTTTCACGATGTGCAGCCGTTGCTCCGGGAACTAAACTACGTAAGGCCTGATCAAATGAGTGAATAAGTTTGTCGACACCTGTAAATTGACGCATGGATTAATCCTCCAGAGAGACTTGCGTAGTTTGAAGCAAAGGTTTGATGCGTAATAGCAGCCAAATACAAAAGATTGCACTGAGCACTGCGGTTATACAAAAAAGTATCTTAATATCAATCTTTAAAACACTCAGAATGATAATTGAAAATATAGCAGAAGATACCATAAATACCGCATTTAAAATGTTGTTTGCGGCAACGACTCGCGCACGATGTGAGCGTGGAGAGTAAGCTTGCATCATTGCATAGAGCGGAACGATGTAAAAACCACCACTAATACCCAATAAAGTCACGGCAATCATGACATGGTAATAGCCCCAACCTTGATGAAAAACTTCTGAAAGGGTAATAAGTGGGCCAGTTTGAGTCGGGACAAGCGTTAAACTAAGTGCTAAATACAGTGCAAATACCGTTAAACCTACAGCACCGATTGGAACCATCTTAATATTGACTTGGGTGCCGCCCAATTTACGACAAAGCAATGAACCCACGCCCACACCGACAGAGAAAAAGGTCAATAGCAAGCTAACGACATTTTCAGAAGCATGTAGGTTTTGCTGAGTCATTTGTGGAATTTGAGTGAGGTAGGTTGCACCATAAAACCAATACCACGAGTTCCCCAATAAAATGGTAAAAATCAGCGGTAAACTTTTGGCATATTTCATCGTTTGGTAACTGGTACGGAAAAAGTTCCAATCGATTTTTAAATCCGGTGTTGTGACATTTTGCTTAAGAATAAAACGACTGGTGATATAACCTAAAATAGCGATGGTCATCACTGTCAGGCTGATCCACATTAAATTGCCTTGTGATGAAGCAATCACAGCACCACCCAAGATCATCCCGAATAAAATCGCCATAGATGTTGCAGATTGGAAGAGCGCATTGCCTGACATCAGCTCATTGGGCTTTAAAATTTCAGGCAAAATCGCATATTTGATTGGACCAAAAAATGTCGAATGGATCCCCATCAAAAATAACGCCAGCAATAATAACCATAAATGACCGGTCAGAAAGCCAATACTGCCGATGATCATGATGATAATTTCTAAAATTTTGATGCCACGGACAAGTTGTGAACGTTCAAACTTATCTGCGATCTGTCCCGCTGTCGCTGAAAAAATAAAGTAGGGTAAAATAAACAATAATGCAGCCAGATTGTTTAGCGTGCTGATGGGTAATGCCTGTTGTTGGATTAATCCATAGGTGATGACCAACAATAAAGCCTGTTTGTAGACATTGTCATTGAGGGCCCCAAAAAATTGGGTCAAAAACATAGGCAGGAAGCGGCGTGTACCTAGCAGATGTTCGTTGTTATTCATAAGCGTCTTGCTACATTAAGTTTTATTAAGAAATGTGAGTGATTGGTAAAATCTCTAAAAAAATCATGTAATATGTTTTTGAGTTTGGGGATGGCGAAAAACCAATAGATATAAGATCTTTAGCTCTACATCTGATTGACTAAGTCCATTACATAATGAAATTTGTTAGAGTTTGCTATGCCTGCAAAAATCAAGTTTAAAAAAACAATGCTTCATCACAGTATGGCTCACTGCATACGACAACATCATAGCAATAAAAGCCTATATATGAGCATCTTTTTGACCTTGTGTGCTCAGCATAGTTTCGCCCAAACTCCCGCGGAAACTGTTCCAACCTCTGCAGATACAAAAGCAGAGATTGTTACTGAAATCAAGAATGAGGCTGTAAAGCAAGGGCTGTCGACGCCTGAAGCAATTGAAAAAATTGAAAATATAAATGAGCCGGAAGAATCTGTTGATAGCATGAAAATGCTGCAAGAACAGCAGCAAGCAGGAACTCAACTACAAGAATTTAAACCCATTGAGTTTGAAGATTTAGAAAACTTACCCGTGACACCTGTTGATCAAAACATGGCGAATGAAATCTTCCAAGTTGCTGAAGAAGCCAAACGTCAAGCGCAGGAGTACCGTGCAACACAGCAAACAGAAGTTGCTGTTGCAGATATTACCCAAAAAGAGTTAACGGAAATTAACCAAGCGCCAGTCAATATTGATCAGCTCATGGGTGAAATTCGTTCGGATAATGAAATTACCGCGACACGAAATGAAAATGCCAATACTCTGCAAGAGCTGCATAACCCAACAGTTGAGGATGATGCAGAGCCGGGTATTTTCAAGCGCTTATTATATAAAGTACGTCCGCCACGTCAGATGAACACGGCAAAAGTGCCACGAATTAGTGCGGATGTTGAAATTACATCAGCACATAATACCAGTCAAACGTCGAGTAAAGCCTACGGTGCGGCACTGGAAGATCTCAAAGCCAATATTAAAGGCAAGCTTTCAAGTTTTACTCAAGAATCCTTTAGTGATTTTCCATCGGCTTTGCCTCAATTACGTAGCTTGTCCAATCAAGCCGCGCAAGCCGTGGGTTTCTATCAATCTGAATTCAAATTTGAAAAAGTGTCTGACAGCAAAGTTCGTGTATTGGTTACACCAAATACGCCTGTGCAAATTGAAAAACAGAATGTTGAATTTTCTGGGGCTGGGGCGAACCAAGCTCAGTTTCAGGTGATTGGTGTTTTACCAGATCAGGAAGAAGGTGACATTCTTAATCATGGTAAATACGAAACCACGAAAAGCCGAATCAATGAGGCAGCGACCAATAACGGTTACTTCGACTCGTATTGGCGTTTACATGATGTAAAAGTGGCGCAACCGCAAAATACTGCCGATATTAATTTGCGCTTTGAGACGGGCGAGCGTTATAAGCTTGGCGCAGTTGAATTTAGAATGAGCGATCCGAATGCAGAGTTTCCATTGGATCGCGATATTTTAGAAAGTTTGGTGACGTGGAAAGACGGTGCTGACTATACTTTCTGGCGTGTGAATGGTTTGGCCAATAACCTGACCAACTCTCGCTATTTTAACTACACGCTAGTCGATGCAATTCGACCAGACCCGATTGAAAAGCCACTTGAACTACCCCCGGATATTCAAACCTTGGTCGATCAAAATCAGTTGTCAGAAAGTTCACAAGTGGTGAAAGACAAAACTGAAGTGATGTCGAATAAAGAAGTGACGCAAAAAGTGGTCGATGAAGACCAATTTGCGGGGGTGAATGATGCAGAGCAATCCTCTAAATTACGCAGTTTGCAAGATACGCAAGATGCCAAACAAGCAGAACAAGATCGCTTAAAAGCGCAAGCACGCGAAGATAAAAAAGTCCCTGTGATCGTGACACTGAATGCAGACAAGCTGAATAGTGCAGAAATTGGTGCAGGTTTTGGTACTGATACAGGCACACGTGTTCGTGGCCAGTATCGCCGTGCCATTGTAAACAAACGTGGTCATTCTTTTGACGCCAACATGGAAGTATCCAAAATCCGTCAATCGATTGATGGTCGCTATAACATCCCATATAACCATCCATTAAATGACTATGTCAGTTTGGTTGGTGGTTATGAACGTGAAGAACGTGATGATGTCGGTCAAGGTGTTAATCTTTCCATTGAGTCTGCTGTAGCGGGTGTGGACCGGATTATTAAAAACCCCCGTGGTAGTTGGCAGCATACATTTGGTTTACGTTATCGTTTGGACCGTATTACTGATGACGGACTTAATCCTAGTGATGACATTCCAGATGCATTCTTGGTGAATACCAACAATGAACAACAGTCCTTGATGTTTGGCTATGAAATTTCTCGAACCGACTCTGATAAACGTGTGAATCCAAGTAAAGGGATAAAGCAAACCTATAAAGTTGAAGTCGGAAGTGAAAGCTTACTTTCGGATGTTGATATGGCGATCTTGAATGCGGGCTGGCGCTTTATTTATTCATTGGGTGAAAATGATAATCACCAGTTCGTGGGGCGCAGTGATGTAGGTTATATTCTGACAGAGAACTTTGATAAAGTTCCTTATAATTTACGCTATTTTACCGGTGGTGACCAAACCATTCGCGGCTTTGACTATAAGAGTTTAGCGGCTGAAGAAGATGGCTATAAAATTGGTGGTCAAGTTTTGGCAACTGGCTCATTAGAATATAACTACCAATTTAAAGAAGGTTGGCGTGCTGCGGTCTTTAGTGACTTCGGTAATGCGTACGATAAAGACTTTAATACACCGACTGCATATAGCGCAGGTGTGGGGATACGTTGGGCATCGCCAATTGGTCCAATTCGTTTAGATGTGGCTACGGGACTTTCTGACGACAGCAAACCAATTCGTTTACATTTCTTTATTGGTTCACAATTATAATTTTTAGGTGATGTGTTTTTTATGACTGAACAAGAGCAGCAAGAACCAGAAAACGAAACGCCGGTAGAACAACTGCCGAAGAAGCGTCGTATTCTTCGAAGTGTCATTTTGACCTTCGTGTTCGTGCTTATCTTTTTGGTGGCTGCATTAGCAGTTATGTTCTCTACAGACAAAGGCAGTAAGTTTTTACTTGACCGTGTTCTGGAACGTCAGCAAATCATTCACTATGAATATGAAGGTGGTAACCTGTGGCGGGGCATTATTCTACGAAATGTCCTCGTTACGCTAAAACCTGTCGATGTAAAGATTGACCGTGCCGATATTACACTCGGCTGGCGCGCCATTATTAATAAAGAAATTCATTTAAATAAGGCAGATGTTAAAAATCTGCAAATTATTACCAAGACACCGCCAAGCGATCAACCTTTTGCATTTAGTGAAATCCGTCTGCCTTTCGTACTTCGTGTCGATCATGCAGATCTAGATCATATGTTGATTAAAACCCATAGTTCTGGTGTGGATTTCTATGACATTGAATTAAATGAAGCGCTTTGGTCAGGGACGGAATTAAAATTTGAAGATACCCGTATGGATATGGGCTATTTATCTGTGCGCCAAGCCTCGGGGAATATGAAATTTGAAGGCAAGTATCCGCTAAATGCTGTGGGGATTGTTAATTTACCTTCATTACGTGAAAGCCTGAAAATTCATGATATTCAAGTGGTGGCTAAAGGATCTCTTGATACGATTCAAGCCGGTGTGGCAACTCATACGCCTGATCTTTTAACAGGATGGGCAGTGGTCCATCCAATGCGTCCACATGTCCCGATGTTTGGTGCGCTTAAATTTAAAAACTATCATTTACCTTTACTGACTGAGCAAAAGCTCTTTGCTAAAAATGGGCTGGCAAAATTCAAAGGGGATATTCAGCGTCTCAATTTAGATTTAGACACGGACCTGAGCGGGGCCAATATTCCTGAAGGTAAATATACTGCGCTCATGAGTACGGACTTGGTCAACCAACTTGATATTACTAACCTAAATGGTCAAGTGATGGGCGGCGCTGTCAATTTGGGTGGCGTGGTGAGTTGGAAAGATCAGGTCACTTGGGATGTAAGCGGTCGTTTAGATAAAATTAATCCAAAACATAAGCTGATCCCGCAAGTGGTTCAAGATTTTCTACCTGTAAATTTAAACAGTAAGATTGCGTCTAAAGGGACCCTTGAAAAAGGTATGCACCTGACGGCGTTGGTGGATTTTGACCAATATGAAACTTGGAATTTAAAACTTGATCAAGCGCCTGCTAAAAATAATAAAGCTCAGCCGATGCTGATGGATGTGTCTTGGAAAAATATAGACCGTGCAGTGCCATATGTTGGATGGTTGAGTAGTGATTCGGGCAATGTGCAATTGGCGCTTACAGAAGGTCAGCAAAACATTAATGTGGCGACCACCGTGTCAAGACATGAAAAAGGTGCTCTGCCTGCTGGACAATATCAAGCCAAACTGAATCTGAAAAATAACAATCTCAATGTCCCTGCCTTTAGTTATGTGGCCGACAAAGGTCAGCTCAAAGGTAATGCAGTTGTAGAATTGCCTGATCAAAAACGTATGCTGAAATGGCAAGCCAATGTACAAGCACAGCAGTTCAATCCGCAAACCATCGTAGCTGCTGCGCCTGTCGATCAAATTACAGGGTCATTAAAAGCCAATGGTTATGCAAAACCAAATCAACAGATTATTCAGCTGAATAATATTGATTTGTTAGGCCGACTAGCACAGCAAAATGAAACGGTTCATTTAACAGGTCAATCTACTGCTGCGCTGACTTTCCATGATGAGAAACAAGGTGGAGGCTTTAAAGCTTTTGCTGTGAATTATAATGGTGGCCTCAATGCAAGCCAAGTTGCCGCAAGTAAAGGCAGTTTGATTTTCAAAGTATCGGGTACACCTGAATTAATTAAAATAGCCGAGCTACGTCATGATGGCGTGGCAGGTAAAATTTCTGCCAATGGACAAGTTTTACTACAAAAAGCCATTGGTTGGGATATCAATGCATCACTGGTGCATTTTAAGCCGCATTACTTTGCCTCAAATGTACGGGGTGAATTATCTGGAAATTTAAAAACCAGTGGTGTGTGGTCAGATACGCTAAAACGTATTCAAATTGAACGTCTGAATTTGGCAGGTATGATCAATAACAAACCTGTCCGTGGTCAAGGTAACTTGGCGATGGTGATTAATTCAAATCAATCTGGTTTTATGCCAAAACAGTTTGAAGCGAATAATTTACTGTTGGCTTATGCCAATAACCAAATTCAAGCCACAGGTAATGCACAAAATTTACAATTGAAAATTAATGCACCGGTATTATATGAAATTTATGCAGGCCTACGTGGACGTGCTTATGGCTACTTAAATGTTCAAGCACAACCACGACTGCAAGCATCTGCCAATATCGCAATAGATGATTTTGCTTTTAATAATTTATTCAGTGTGAAAAAAATACGGGTGCAAGGCGAGTTGCCAACTTCTGCGACTTCACCAAGTTTATTAACGGCAACGATGGATAATTTACGCAGTAACAACCGTGAGATTGTGAAAGGTCAAATTTCACTAGCAGGAACACGTAATGCGCATTTATTAAAAGTCAGTGCTGAAAATAAATTATCAAAATTTTATGTGCAGTTAGCTGGTGGTTTTAACGCACAAAATAATTGGCTTGGTCAGATTCAAAAAGGCGATTTTGACTCCTTACGTACCCGTCTTGTGCAGCGTCAAAATGCATCGATTATTTACAACACTGCACAGTCTGACTTATTTGTTGGCGCACATTGTTGGATGAGCCAGCAAAGTGAATTATGTTTTGATCAGCCGATTCGTGTGAATAAAAACCGCGGCAATGTATCCTTTGTGACAAAGAACCTAGACTTAAATGATTTTGCAGCATTTATGCCTGAAGGCCTGGCGATTACGGGTAAAGTGAATGGTTATGCAAAAGCGTCTTGGGCGAAAGGTGCAAAACCTAAAATTGATGCACGTTTAGTGACTCGTGACGGTTTACTTGGTTTAGCAGCTGAAGATCCACAGTATTTAGCATCCACTTTAAAATATGATGAAGTTGGCTTGATGGCGAAAAGTGTCGCTGAAGGGCTACAAATTCGACTCGATACCAAAGCCCCAGATATTGGTACAGGTTATGCCAATATTATTATTGATCCGTATAAAGCCAATAAACCGATCCGTGGTGAAGTGGCCTTTAACCAAGTTCAATTGAAAATCTTAAAACCATTTATACAAGATGTCCGTTCAATGGGCGGTACGTTGTCTTATGCGGCAAAAATTAGCGGAACATTGTCACAGCCTTTAATGGATGGTGAGATTCGAGTGAAAAATGGCTCGATTAGCATGATTTCATTGCCTGTGAACTTGACCAATATTCAGTTGTATTCTGCTGTACGTCAAAACCATGCGACGATTGATGGTGCATTTAACAGTGGGCGTGGTGTGGGCAAATTAACCGGAAATATTGACTGGAAAAATGATCCACGTATCCAGTTGAATTTAACGGGTAATGAAATGTTAGTCCGTCAAGCGCCATTGATCACCGCTGTTGTAACGCCTGATTTATCTTTAGATGTGCTGCCTTTCAGTAAGAAATTAACCTTAAAAGGTAAAATTGATGTGCCGCGTGCATTGATTTCGATGCCAGAATCGTCTGCAACAGTGGTTGGGGTATCTTCAGATGTACGTGTGGTACATGAAGGTGATAACCAACTTGAAATCTTAAAATCGGCACGTCCTTGGGATATTCGCGCAGATGTACAGGTGAACATTGGTAATCAAGTGATTTTCCAAGGTTTTGATAGCCGAATTCCGTTGATTGGTCGTTTGAATTTGACACAACGTGGTTTAGAAACAGCAATGCGTGCCAATGGTGCAATCGGTGTTTCTCAGCGTGTGAAAATCGAAGCTTATGGTCAAAGTCTGGACTTGAACCGTGCGATTGCCCGTTTTAATGGACCATTGGCAAACCCAACTTTAGATATCGATGCCAATAAAGCCGTGCAAGGTAGTACTGTTGGGGTTCGTGTGACGGGTACGGCATCAAGTCCTGCGATTCAGGTGTATAACGATGCAGGTCTATCTGAACAAGAAGCCTTAAATGCTTTAATTACAGGTCGTATCAATGAAGGAAGTTCAGGTTTAAGTCAGGCGGAAGGTTTCCGTTCTGATGTGAACAACACGATTGCTGCAGCCGGTATTAGTATGGGCTTGGGTGGTACACGTGCATTGACCAATCAAATTGGTCGTACATTTGGTCTGAGTGGTTTGGCATTGGATGCTCAAGGAACAGGAGATGATACTCAGGTTTCTGTGACGGGTTATATCACACCTGACTTATTCATTCGTTATGGCGTCGGAGTATTTACACCTGTGAATAAATTGACCTTACGTTATCAAATGAATCAACGTTTGTACTTGGAAGCGAGTCAGTCTTTAGAGCGTGCAATCGACTTGTTCTATAACTGGCGCTTCTAAGAGAAGTCAAAATTTGAGTATAAAAAACGCAGCTTAGGTTGCGTTTTTTATACAAATGATGAGCTGAGAAATCAATCTTTAAACGTATCATTCAGTGCCTGTTGTACTGCTTCAACACGAGTCTTGCAGGCTTTATAGGCTTGCATCGACTCTTCAACGATTTTCATAAGATTATCAATGTCGGGTTCTTGCTGAGATTCGAGTAATTCAGCATTACGTTTTAAAACTTCATAGCCTTCTTTAAAACTTAGTGTATCAGTCGTCATGATTTTTTACCTGTATATGTTGAATGTCAGCCGTGATGACACCGTCTTGCATTTCAATTTCAATCGGTGAATGCGTTGAAGGCTGAAGATTTTTCGTTGCACGAATGGCGTGACCTTGCTGTCGGACGATGGCATAACCTTTGGAAAGCACATGAGCAGGGTTTTGCAGTAAAGTCTCACGCATGAGTATTTCAATATTCTGCGTAGCTGTTTTAAGTTGTAACTGAGCAAAATAAGCAGTGTTATCTTGGTATTGTTGTAATAGCTGAGTTGAGTCATTGATTTGACTCTGTGCCAAGGTCTTTATGACTTGTAGTAACTGATCATTTTGACTTTGATATAGAGCAATTTGATGTTGTGAGCGTAGTTGAATGCTTTGTAATGCCTCTAAAACTTCCTGAGTTCGCTCAACAATATGATTACGAATCCCCCCAATCACTTTACTCGGGGTGTCGAAAGAACGATGTGCAATTTCATCTAAGATCGTACGGTCTTTTTCATGGCCGATACCGACCCAAATTGGCACGCTACGCTTAGATAGAAGTACAGCCAAATCATAATCATTCAGATAAGCAAGATCGTTAACAGCACCGCCACCACGAATAATCACGATCAAATCTGGCGCAGTTTGAAAGTCATTGGCCCACTGTCTTAAACCCAGTGCTAAAGCATCTCGAATACTTTGTGCTGCGGTATTTCCTTGAAAGGTGGCAGCATGATAGACAAATTCACACACGCCAGCATGTTGTAGTGCATCTGCATCTTTTTTAAAGTCACCTAAGCCTGCTGCATTTTCAGGTGCGATAACCAAGACATGCTGAATATCAAATGGCGTAGGCAAGTTTCGATTTTTATGAATCAGACCTTCGCTGGTGAGTTTCTCTAAAATTTGTTGATAACGTCGAGCCAGATCACCCAAAGTATAACTCGAATCAATTTCTTCGATATTGACCGAAAAACCATACTGCGGGTCAAATTTGGCACGCACTTTAACCAAGACATTTAAGTCGCGACTGAGCTCAATGCCGCTTTCACGTTCAAATTTTCCGACAACTTTATTTGCGGTAAATTTCCAAATTGTGGCCTTACAACTGGCAATGACTTTATCGCTTTCTTGTTCTTTTTCAGCTAATTCTAGATAGTAATGTCCACCTTTGATGTTTAAATTTCGAATCTCGGCTTTGACCCACACGGCATCATCAAAAGCCAACTGAATGACTTCTTTGACCGCAGATAGGTATTCGCTCAGCGTTAATTGAACATCAGACATAATTTAAAATAGGAGAATATAAAAATGAATATTCATTTAAATACTAAATAAATATTCAGCAATTGCAAATGATCATTTCGGTTAAAACAATAGAAGGACTAAGCGGCGCTACAACATAGCGTTTCAATCAAACGTTTTATTTCACACGGAGCAGTTCGTTCCAATTACTCAGGTAAGCGGGGGAACACAGATTTTTTTTCATCCGCCATGTTGCAGCATCGTCCTGCGCTAAGCCGATCGAGACAAAATGATGCCCAAATTTTTTTTGAATATCGTCGATGGTGTCGGACAGTTTCAAACGGCTTTGTCTTAACGCCATATCGCAAAACAAATCTGGGGTAAAGTTTTGTTTTGGAATGATTTCTAATAACACCACACCGGCTTTTTTATATTTAAATCCTGCTTTAAAGATTTTTTCGACGGCACGCGTTGCTGCTTGGGTGATACTAATTAAGTCATCGGTATGCTCATTCAGTGTAATGGCCAGATAAGGTGCGTATTTTTCAGCAGAATTAAAGCGACTCGTTTGAATAAAAACTCCCACCATACGACATAGAGAATGATCTGCTCTTAAACGTGTGACGGCTCGCGCGATATATACACGAATAGAGGCCTTAATATCTTCCAGTTCGTAGACAGGCTGACCATAGGAACGACTACTGATAATTTGCTGTTTGCTCGGTGCTTCTTCTTCAATAGACAGACAAGATAGACCTTGCAGTTCCAAGACGGTTTTTTCCATCACCACACTAAATTTTTTTCGAATATCTTTAGGCTGTGCATTGATCAGATCTAAAACATAATGAATGCCAAGCTGATTCAGGGCTTTTGTATGATTGCGACCGACGCCCCAAACTTCATTGACTGGTGTCTGCGCAAGGAGTTGTTCTGAGGAACAAGGGTCCATTTCAACTAAATTGCACACACCGTTCAAATAAGCATTTTTTTTGGCAAAATGGTTGGCCATTTTGGCTTCCGTTTTAGAGCGACCAATCCCGACACAGCAGGTTAAACCTAGCCATTTTAGGATCGTATCTCGTATTTCTTTGGCATATAGGCTTAAATCGAACAGTTCTTGATAGGCAGTGAGATCTAAAAAACACTCATCGATCGAGTAAACTTCACGGTCTTCGGGGACGACATACATGCCTAAAATATTCATAAATCGATTAGACATTTCGGTGTAGAGAGCATAGTTACTCGACAACACCTGAACATGATGTTGTTGGATTAAATCTTGAATTTGATAGACCGGCACAGCCATTTTAATCCCAAGGTCTTTGGCTTCCTGACTTCGTGATACAACACAGCCATCGTTATTGGACAGCACGACGACAGGGACATTATTGAGCTTTGGGTTAAAGACACGCTCACAACTGACGTAGCAGTTGTTGAGGTCAACTAACGCAAATATTTTATTTTCAGCTTTCATGACGAATTCTTGTGTTTAGGTGTGTGATGAGCGCTTATAAAATTGCTTTAAATTAAAGGTCACAACACCCTGAACAACGATAGATTCGCTATCTGAAGGGATAATATGCGCATAGGCTGGATTTTCTGCTTTTAGCCAAATTTTGGGTAAGACTTTATTGGGGTCACCAAAAATGTCGGCAATTTCTTCTTTTGACATTTTTGCGGTGATCATCAATCGCTTTAAGGTGATTTCACGATTATCAATCAGTGCAACCACGATATCGCCATGTTTGGCTTCTAAGCTACGATCGACTAAAAAAGTATCATTAATTTCAAAGCCGGCATTGAGTAAAGACTCGCTATCGACATGCGCAATAAATGTAGCGAGCGGGTTAATTACCAAATAATCATTTAGGTCTAAGACTTTTTCAAAAACATCTTTATTGGCGAAAGCTGGGCCAGCAGGAATACGTTCCAAGGCAACGGGAAGTTCAATACGGGTATTTTTCTGAACAGGCTGAACATTGAGCGAAGAATCCAAAAATGGATCTTTAGATGGTTCTTGAGATTGCTGTTCAAGCAGGGCATTGATGGTGGAACTGGGTTTGCCATCTTCGCCCATGAGCTGTTGTAAAGACGACCAAGCTTGGTCCGAAAAATAAATCGGCAGTTTTTTTGACATATTTTGCTCCTACGCAACGTGGCGTGTTTGAAGAAAATTACTTTTTTAGCATACGCGTTGGGCAGGTCAAATTTCAAATTTATAAAACCTTTAAAATCAAAACTGCGACAAGTTGAGTCGTTTTAAATATTTCAAAAATCATCATCGGCTCAAAGAAAATGGCGTGCTGTATTTTGAACCAAGGGCATATTGCTACCCAAGCGCAGAAAGCAGAAGGATTGCTAAAAATTGCAATAAACAACTCGTTTATTTGCCATAAACTTGATAAGTTAAATTTTTATATTCAGAAATAGACATGATGAAAAATATATGGATTTTAGCTGCACTGACAGCATTTATGGCGGGTTGTAGCACAACACAGCAAACTGAAAATACACCAGAAAAAATTGGTATGGCAAATCCAGCCAGCCAATATTGTGTAGAGCAAAAAGGTAAACTTGAAATTCGTGATGAAGCAAATGGTCAGGTAGGGTATTGCCATCTGCCAAACGGGCAAGTGGTTGAAGAGTGGGTATTATTCCGTAGTAGCCAGACCCAATGTGTTGCTGATAAGGCAAAGACGTTGATTGGCCAAGCAAAATTGACAGAAAATCAGATCAAGGCGATTAGCCAAGCTCAAATTGTCCGTCTAGTCAAACCTGGGCAGCCAGTGACAATGGATTATCGTGTAGAGCGTGTCACCGTCACTGTAAATCCAATCAATCAAAAGATTATTCAAGCAACTTGCGGTTAATTCAAACGCATAAAAAAGGTCCGAAAGGGCTTTTTTTGTTTGTTCGGCTGCGACTAATTTAAATGACAAATCCATTACGATCTTTTATATTGCCCCTCGTAAGGAGAAGTTCATGAAAAAGTTATTTGCTTTATCCGTTATGGTGGCTTTGGTCGGCTGTGCTGAGAAAAAACCATTAACCCCTGAAGAGCAGTGGCAGGGTTACTGCCGCAGTGTAGGTAATGCTGCACGTACGATTATGTTAGATCGTCAAAATGCAATTGAAAAAGACAAAGCAGTTGAGCATGCCAGCAAGATTGAGGATGAAACCACCAAAGGCTTTATCCTGAACATCATTGATGAAGTTTATGCCTTGCCGCAAGCTGAGATTAATGCTGATGTTGAAAAAGCACGTGAAAAAATTCGTGCTGAGTTTACTGAAAAATGTATCGCAACACCGCATACCGAAATGCCAGATTACAAACCGTTCTAAGGAACGGTTTTTTTATGCGAGAAAAAGCGTAAAGCGAAATCTAAAGGCTGTATTCATCAGCGAGTAGTTACAGCGGGGCAACTATCCGTCGTTTAGCCATATGATTGAGTTCATACTTATTTCGCGTATGCATATTTCTCTTAGGGTCATCTTGAGCATGAGATGCTTAAAGATTTAAAAATAGCCTAAGCAGAGCGGAATACAAATTGTGACAACTTGCTAAATCATAAATATAGAAAAGCAAATCTTTTTAATGAATAATGAAATGGAGAATAAAAAACAGTAGAGGAGCAGAATATGGACGTTATAGGTTATATGCATCACTCAGATCTACTCCTAGAAGATGGACAAGGCGTAGCAATTATCGGTGGTGGGAACTACGTGCTCAGCATCGGAGATAAAGTCACTTTACGCCAAAAAGTAGATGAATTTTCTCAGCGTTATTTGGTTGATATCAGCTTTGCAAGTAATCAACATCAAACCACATGTCAGGACGAATGGTGTCTCAGATTTACAGGCGATCGAGCAGAACTTCAGCAATATATCGCTGCAACCACTGTCCACTAAGGTGGAATATCCAACACAGATAAAAACAGGCAACATTTAGTTGCCTTTTTTTTGATGGTTAATTTTAGTCAAAAGTTAATATGCGCAAGAAAAGCGTGTTCTAAGTATTGATTTTGCTTAATGTATAAACGATATGAGGATCATTTATTTATAAAATAACGGGCATCACGAAGAAACACTTGTAGTGCATTAACTTTTAACTGGAATTTTAGTAAAATTTAGCAGTCCATATTATTTGCGTAGCTTTATTTAAAGCAGGAATGCGTAAATAATTTTTTAAAAAAGAGGAATAACACCGTGCTAGAAGCTTACCGCCAACACGTTGAAGAACGTGCCGCACTCGGAGTCCCACCGAAGCCACTTGACGATGCTCAAACAGCTGCATTAGTTGAATTATTAAAAAACCCACCAGCTGGCGAAGAAGCATTTTTAGTTGATTTACTAGAAAACCGTGTTCCAGCGGGTGTTGACCAAGCTGCATACGTTAAAGCTGCTTTCTTAGCTGCTTTGGCAAAAGGTGAAGCGACTTCTCCACTAGTAACTAAAGAACGTGCGGTTTACCTACTAGGTACTATGCTTGGTGGTTATAACGTTGCTCCTTTAGTTGCACTTCTTGATGATGCAGAGCTTGCTGAATTAGCTGCTGACGCACTTAAGAAAACTCTTCTTGTATTTGATGCCTTCCACGACGTTGCTGATAAAGCAAAAGCGGGCAATGCGAATGCACAAGCAGTTATGCAATCTTGGGCAGATGCTGAATGGTTCACTAGCCGTAAAGACGTTCCTGAAGAAATCAAACTTACAGTTTTCAAAGTAACTGGCGAAACTAACACAGACGACTTGTCACCTGCACAAGACGCGTGGAGCCGTCCAGACATTCCGTTACATGCTAACGCAATGCTTAAAAACGTACGTGACGGTATCAATCCAGAAGTTCCTGGCGAAGTTGGTCCACTTAGCCAAATCAAAGAGCTTATCGCGAAAGGCAACCAAGTTGCTTACGTAGGTGACGTTGTTGGTACTGGTTCTTCTCGTAAGTCAGCAACTAACTCTGTACTTTGGTTCTTTGGTGATGAAATTGCTCACATTCCGAACAAAAAAGACGGTGGTTACTGCTTAGGTTCTAAAATTGCTCCGATTTTCTTCAACACTATGGAAGATGCTGGTGCATTGCCAGTAGAAATCGATGTTCAAAACATGAACATGGGCGACGAAATCACGCTTAAAATTGACCACGCTGCTGCTAAAGTAACTGCGTTCAAAGACGGCGCTCAAATCGCTGAATCTGAACTTAAAACACCAGTTCTTCTAGACGAAGTACGTGCAGGTGGCCGTATCAACCTTATCGTTGGTCGTGGTTTAACAACTAAAGCTCGTGAAGCTCTTGGTCTTGCACCTTCAACTTTATTCCGTACTCCAGTTCAACCTGCAGCTACTGGTAAAGGTTTCACTCAAGCTCAAAAAATGGTTGGTCGCGCTTGTGGTCTTCCTGAAGGTCAAGGTGTACTTCCAGGTACTTACTGCGAACCTAAGATGACTACTGTTGGTTCTCAAGATACAACAGGTCCAATGACTCGTGACGAACTTAAAGATCTTGCTTGCCTAGGCTTCTCTGCTGACCTAGTTATGCAATCTTTCTGTCACACAGCTGCGTATCCAAAACCAGTTGACGTTCAAATGCAACACTCGCTTCCTGATTTCATCATGAACCGTGGTGGTGTATCACTACGTCCAGGTGACGGTATTATTCACTCTTGGTTAAACCGTATGCTTCTTCCAGATACAGTTGGTACTGGTGGTGACTCACATACTCGTTTCCCAATCGGTATTTCTTTCCCTGCGGGTTCTGGTCTTGTAGCGTTTGCTGCTGCAACTGGCGTTATGCCACTAGACATGCCTGAGTCTGTACTTGTTAAGTTCAAAGGTAAAATGCAACCTGGTATCACTCTACGTGACCTAGTACATGCGATTCCTTACGTTGCGATCCAACAAGGTGACTTAACTGTAGAGAAAAAAGGTAAGAAAAACATCTTCTCTGGCCGTATCCTTGAGATCGACCTTACAGAAATGGAAACTGACCTTACTGTTGAGCAAGCGTTCGAACTTTCTGACGCATCTGCTGAACGTTCTGCTGCTGGTTGTTCTATCACGCTTTCTGAAGAGAAAGTTGCTGAATACCTTAAATCAAACATTACTATGTTGAAATGGATGATTTCTGAAGGTTATGGCGATGCTCGTACTATGGCGCGCCGTGTAGAAAACATGGAGAAATGGTTAGCGAACCCAAGCCTAATCAAAGCAGATCCAGATGCTGAATACACTAAAGTGTATGAAATTGACCTTTCTACAATTACTGAACCAGTTCTTTGCTGCCCGAACGACCCAGATGACGCTAAATTGCTTTCTGACGTTGCTGGTACAAAAATTGACGAAGTATTCGTTGGTTCATGTATGACTAACATTGGTCACTTCCGTGCGGCTGGTAAACTTCTAGACAAAGTTCCTGGTGGTTCTTTATCTACTCGTCTATGGTTGGCTCCTCCAACTCGTATGGACGAACGTCAATTGATGGAAGAAGGTTTCTACAACATCTATGGTAAAGCTGGCGCTCGTACAGAAATGCCAGGTTGTTCATTATGTATGGGTAACCAAGCACGTGTAGCTCCGAACACTACTTGTGTATCGACTTCTACTCGTAACTTCCCGAACCGTTTAGGTCAAGGCGCAAACGTTTACTTAG
Source organism: Acinetobacter sp. YH12039 (assembly GCF_013420015.1). Taxonomy (NCBI): domain Bacteria; kingdom Pseudomonadati; phylum Pseudomonadota; class Gammaproteobacteria; order Moraxellales; family Moraxellaceae; genus Acinetobacter; species Acinetobacter sp. YH12039. The sequence continues at coordinate 153,319 of NZ_VOZA01000004.1, forward strand.
CTTCTGCTGAGCTTGCTTCTGTTGCTGCTGTACTTGGTAAATTACCAACTCCAGCTGAGTACCAAGAATACGCAGCTCAAATTGATAGCATGTCTGCAGACATCTACCAATACTTAAGCTTCGACAAAATGGGCGACTATACTGACGCTGCTAAAGACGTTGATACTAAGAAAATTGCTGCTGCTCAATTGTCTTAATTGATTAAGTAGTTAATAAGAAAATCCCACGTCATGTGGGATTTTCTTTATTTAATAGAATCTTACTAATAATAAAACTGTAATTTAGAAATTGGCCTTATGAAACTAAAGAATTTATCTTTTATATTAGATTTCTTTCATAAGTCATTTTTCACTCAGCTCCAAGTTATAAATTCCAGCAATTAGATTGAATCTTAATGCTAGTCTTTTGCCTCGATTGCGATATCGCTCAGCAAGAATTTTGAAGGTTTTCAAACTGCCAAATACATGCTCAATTCCAATTCTTCTTTTATTGATTTCCTGATTATAGATTTTTAGTTCGG